>CANQBX010000049.1 GCA_947589095.1 uncultured Lachnospiraceae bacterium | reverse complement strand
TTTTGCGGCGGCTTTGAAAGCCTGCGGCTTTCTCGCCGCGTGGGGTGGCGGGAGCCGCGGGGCCGCAGTGCGGAGCTTTAAAGCCTGCGGCTTTTGCGGCGGCTTTGAAAGCCTGCGGCTTTCTCGCCGCGTGGGGTGGCGGGAGCCGCGGGGCCGCAGTGCGGAGCTCCAAAGCCTGCGGCTTTCTCGCTCACGGGCTTCGCCCTATGAAAAAGGTCAGATAAGAATCTGCTTACGTGCGAGCACGACGCAGATTTTTATCTGCCTTTTTCGCACTGCTCATGGCCTACGTGGAGATTGTACCACAGATTTCTCTATGGCGCATCTATTTCTGTTATAAAATATATATAAAATTATATAAGTTCACTACAATTTCGGAAGTGGCGGGGCCGGGGCGGTCAGGAGTTCGGTCCAGCGGGCGGCGAGGCGGTCGAAGGTCCATGCGGCGTTCGCAGGACTGGTTGAGGGCAGGAGGATGATATCGCGCCCGCACTGCTTCCTCTGATACTTATCATAAAGCCTTCCGGCCGTGGATCCGTTGGCATAGATCCGCTCGATTGGACTCTCACGGAGGATCCGGCGGATATCCGTGGGAACCACATTCGTAATACTGGCGTCGCTGGATCCGGTAATATCGCAGGAAGCGATCACGTCCCACAGGGCGATGCCGCTGCTTAACAGGAACTCCTTCTTCTCCGCGACCGTCCCGGGAAGCGCCTTCCCTGTGACCGCGGCCAGCACTCTCCAGAACCGGTTCTGCGGGTGTCCGTAGAAAAATCCGTTCTCCCGGGACTTTACCGAGGGGAACGTCCCCAGGATCAGAATCCTTGAATGTTCATCGTATACCGGTTCATACGGATGCGCCTGACGTGCACGCTCCGGCATGGCTGCCGCCCCCCTTTCCGATCCTTCCGCACAGGCCGGGCCTCATCCCGCCGGATGGTCAGACCCGTCATTTAAATATTATTCATTATACCATCTCGACTGACGTCTCGATGGGGATACTCGTCAAACGTCGATTGACGCAAGCGTCATCGACGCTTTCCTCGTTATTATACCACATTTTCCCGAAAATATCAACCCGGCACCGAACATTTGTTCTTATTCGTCCATCCGTCTCAGACAGGCAGGCTGTCCCCCACGCACAGTACGCCCCACCCGAGCTGCGGATTCGGCCAGGAAGCATAGCCCGGCAGCTGGCGGGCTCCCCGGATCAGATACGCCTTCAGCTTCTCCCCGTAGAGATAGGCGTCATTGCCGTCCGTGATCCCCCACTGCATCAGAAGGGCGGCGCTTCCGCTGACAAAGGGAGCGGCAAAGGATGTCCCTGTTACCGGTTCGTAGCCTCCGCCTGCCCTGGGAGCCATGATGCCTGTTCCCGGCGCCGCCAGTTCCGGTTTTACCCGGCCGCCAAGCCGCGTATATCCCCTGCCCGAGAAATCCGCGTAGGTCTGATACCGGCTGTTATAGGCGCCCACAGAGACCGCCGCCCCTGCCGTGGAAGGGATCGTCAGCGTCGTATCCGGCGTCGCCCCGAAGAATCCGGTGGACCGGTTCAGGGCCGCTGAAGACGGCAGCCAGAAATCATATCTTCCGCTGATGATCCGCTCCGGCGTCAGACGGAATTTCCAGATACCCCCGGTCAGGTAGTCTCCCCGCAGGGGCATGAGATCGAAGTAGATCTCCTGCGCCGCGCTGTATGGTGCCGGCTCCCCGTAATACAGCAGGATCCGGGTATTCCCGTATTCCAGCGTCTGCGGTCCGATCACCGGCGGCAGCGGTCCCAGCATCCTGCCGTCCGGCGTGATCAGGGCGATCCCCATTTCATCCACATATTCCTTCCACAGCTGAACGCCCAGGTCCGTCTCGTAATCCGATACGGCCAGTTCCACATCCACCGGATTGCGCTCTGTCAGCGTCCCCGAAATATGTCCGCCGCCGGCGCCCTCATTGCCGGTTCCGATCACAACGGACGTCCTTCCGTAAGCCGCGATACCGTCGATGTAGGTTTCCAGAAGACCGGTTCCGTCATGAGAACCATAAGTACTTCCGAAGCTGAGATTCACTGCCACCGGCTTTGCAGCCTCCGCCGCGTAACGCGCCGCGTAATCCAGTCCGCGCATCAGCTCCGTCGTCCGCGGAAACCCCAGGGGATCGGCCGTTCCCAGCTTCACCACCAGGAGGTCGCTCTCATAAGCCACGCCCCGGTACCTGCCGCCGCTTTCCCTCCCGTTTCCCGCAGCGATCCCGGCCACCGCCGTTCCATGACCGCTTCCGTCCACAGACGGCACCAGCATTCTTCCCTCCATCCGGTTTCCGGCCGCCAGCGCCTCGTTGATCTCCTCCCGCGTGTACGCCTTTCCAAGCTCCTGATCCCACAGAGCCGCGATTCGCGTGGTTCCGTCCTCATTGCGGAAATCATCGTGAAAATAATCGATTCCTGAATCGATCACCGCCACAAGCACGCCTCTTCCCGTCAGATCCGGCGCGTATACGCTGCCGGAAACCTGTACGGGAGAAACGCAGGACGCAGACCGGGCGCGGTCAACGGCAAAATACAGTCTTTTCGGTTTTTCAATGTACTCGATCTGGGAATAATTTGAAATATCCGGTACCAGAGACTCCGGTACTGTCAGAATTGAATAATTATTAAGAAGAGTGATCGCCGCCACCCTCGCGCCGCGCGCGTTCAGCTCTGCGATCATACCGTCCAACGGCACACTATGCTTTACGATCAGCTCCCAGGTCCGCTCCGCGGCATCATAACCGGCCGCCAGATCCTCTGATCTTTCCAGCTCCTCCGCCGTGGCCCCCAGGGCCAGATTCAGAAGGTTTTCCATTTTCTGATCCCGCATGGATCCCTCACAGGCTTACTATTCATATAAATCCTATGAACAGCGGGAAAAAATAATGCCATGTCCTTCCGATTGCGGGGACGATATCCTGCCGGGATTCTTTTAGCGCACGCAGAGGGAAATGGGAAGAAAAAAAGGCAGGGAATCTTTTTTGACTCCCTGCCCTTTTTGCACGTTATTTGCGCAAACCATGGTTTAATCAATTCAATTCAGATAAATGAATGTAACGGTTCTGTGTTCCTCTCCCTTTCAAAACCAGTTCGCGCCGCATTAAGCGCCCTGACCCCGGCACTTCGCAAACCCGCGAATTCCTTCCCGGGCTTTAAAGCGATAACATCCATCTCCGCTTCTGAAGCACTGCTTTCATTATACCGGAATTACTCCCATCAGCACAGCAACCGCAACGATCACAAGCGAAACGATCCACAGCCAGATAAAGCTATGCTTCTGATGGTCGCCAAGGTCAACCCCGCTCAGGCCTGTCAGCAGGAACGTGGACGGCGTCAGCGGGGAAATGGGGAATCCCACTGTGATCTGTCCGCAGATTGCCCCTCGGCCGACCGCCAACGCCGGAACTCCCGCCGCCTCCGCGGCCACCGCAAGCACCGGGAGCACCGCGTAATAAAAACTGTCCGGATCGAACATCAGGGACAAAGGCATGGAGAAAACTGCCACCAGCAGTGCGATGTGGCCCATGAGCGAAACCGGGAGCAGACTGCACAGTCCTTCCGCCATGGCCGCGAGCATTCCGCAGCCGCCCAGTATGCCGGTGAAGCATCCGGCCCCAAATAAGGTGGACGCCATCATCATCGCCGCCTGCGCGTGTTCGTCCATCCGTTTTCCCTGCTCCTTCAGATCCCGGTAATTGATAAGAAGCGCGATCGCCAGCGCCGCCATGAAGCATCCGGCCGGAGGCAGCAGCTCCGTAACCAGTGCAACGATCGTCAGCACGATCAGCGCCATGTTGACCGCCACAAGCCGAGGTCTTCTTTTAGACTGTTCCTCCGCCGTCAGATCCTCAAATTTCGGAGGTTCAATCACAATACCGTCCAGACTCCCGGCCAGGCGCTTTCTCTCCTTCATGCCGAACATCACGGCAAACACGGCGCATACCGCGAGGCCGCACAGCTGCGGGATCACCATCGGGTTATACAGTTCCGCCAGGGACAATTCCAACGCCGTCGCGGCACGCACGGTCGGGCCGCCCCATGGCACGATATTCATTGTCCCGGCCCCCAGCGCCACAATCGTCGCCAACACCCGCCGGTCCATTTTCAGCTTATCATAAATCGGAAGCAGCGCGGGGACCGTGATCAGAAATGTCGTCGCCCCCGAACCGTCAAGATGCGTCAGTATGGCGATGGCAAGCGTCCCGATGCAAACCTTAACCGGATCCTTACCTATAATTTTCAGTATCCGGTTCACAATGATCTCAAAAGCCCCCACATCCCCCATCACGCCGAAAAAGGCCACCGCAAAGATGAACATCACGCCGGTGGCTGCCACACTGGAAATGCCGCTGCTGATATATTTCCCCATGTTTGCTCCCTGCCCCACCAGCAGGCAGGCCGCCATCGGCACTGCGATCAGCGCGACCATGGTCGAACATTTTTTTGTCATGATCAGGAACATGATGATCAGAATCGTGAGCAGTCCTGTTATCGCCAGCATTTAATAATCCTCCTCCTACCCTGCATTTTCCGTAACATTCAAACTGTATTCCCGCCGCCAAAAAGCCGCACCGCCGCTTTCCGGTCAACCTTACCGTTATAGGTTCGCGGAACTTCCCCAATCTCCACGATGTATTTGGGCACCTTGTAATTCTCCAGATGGGCCATCAAATAGCTCCTGAGCCCACGAACATCGAACGCTTCCCCTGTTTTCAGAACTACGCAAAGTTTAACCGCCTTACCGGACACCCTGTCCTCTACCGGTACGCAGACACAATCCGCCAGGCCGGGATATCCAAGCGCCTTTTCCTCCACCTCCGTCGGCGCCACCTTCAGCCCGCCCACATTGATCACGTCACCATTACGTCCCAGAATATAAATAAACCCTTCGGCGTCAATGTAACCGATATCACTGGTGCAGACCAGCCCGCCATGCATGACCTGCGCAGTCAGTTCCGGGGCGTTCCAGTAACCCTTCATGTTCAGCGTCCCTTTGGATGCCAGAAGCCCGGGATGGTCCGGCGAGGAAATGAATTCGTTCCCGTCGTCATCGACCGTCACAACCGGTGAATTGGGTCCCGCTTTCCCAATACAATTCCGTTTCCCCGGAAATCGATTATAATCATACATGCAGACGGAGCCGGCCTCCGTCGAGCCGTAATTCACATACAGGCGCACCCCGGGCAGCAAACCGCGCAGCCTCTGCCGGGTTGCCTCCGGCAGCGGGGCACTGTCCGATATGATAAAATCAATCTTGTCTGCGAATTCCCCCAGCTTGTCACCGGTTACCGTAAGCAGCAGGCTGACCGCCGACGGCACAAGCGCGCAGCCGACCGGCACCGGTGAACGGTCAAGTGTATCAAAAAACACCTTCATGTTCTTCAACCCATTCAGGAGAATCGCCTCACCGCCGCAGGCGATCGCTGTGACCATCTTACGGATCGGTCCGGAATGATTCATCGGCCCCGGCGTCAGCACCGGAGTGCCTTCCTTCATCCGGCAGCCATAGATGAGATTCTCCACCGTTGCAATCATGGACCGGTGCGTATGGACCACGCCTTTCGATACGCCGGTCGTACCGGTCGTAAACATAATGACTGCCTCATCCTCCCCATCCGGGAAATCTAATTTTCCGTTACCATCCGGATTATGTTTATCGGCAATGCCGCATACCTGCGGGCTCGTTATCCACCGGTCTCCCAAAATTTCCGAACCGGCATCCGGATCATTGGCATTCACAATACAGAATGAAGGGACTAATTCCCTCACCGTCTTCACAAAACTGTCCCCGGAAGCACTATATTCGATCGGGGCAATGATACAGCCCGCCAGGTGTGTCCCGAAATAACTGACTGCATACGCAACCGTCGATGCCGCCTTAACAAGAACCACATCCCCCTTATGAAGCCCAATACAGTGATTCAGATAGTGCGCAAACCCTCTTACCTCTCTCCATAATTCCTCATACGTCACCACGATTCCGCCTGCCGAAACTGCAGGCGCAGCCGGTGTTTTCTCCGCATAATGCGCTATGTACTCTACATCTGATTGAAATCCCATCGTTGTTCCTTCCCTTCGTTCCTTTCCTGAAGAGCAGACACCGGCCGTCCATCGGGCAATGCGGGTCTCCGGATCAATGACTGTTCTTCACGATAAGACACGCATTGACAGGAAGCCTTTTCTTTTCCGCCTCTTCAACCGGCATCCCTTTCGCGGTGATATACGCCTCTTCCACAATCTCCAGCCCGGCCTGCTTTACCATCTGTTTCACATGCTGTACATCCCGGAACAGAAAGATGTGCTGCTTAGACGGAGCCATGATCGGCATCAGTACATAAGCCTGACCGTTTTCCGAAAGCAGGCTTCCGATCTTTCGGAGCATCCCCAGCGGATCCTCCAGATGCTCCAGCACTTCCTGGGCCACAATAAAGTCATACTTCTCCCGGGTATCCAATTCCGTTGCATCCCGGCACAGCAGCTCGTAGTACCCCCCCGGAACTGCATACCGTTTCATATATGCGTCCGTCATCCCGATCGCGGTTTTTGAAACATCTACGGCAACATATTTCTGGAATTTCCCCAGATTGTAAGCTTCAAGAAAATATTTTCCATGTCCCGGACCAATTTCAAGATAGCTTCCGCCGCAGACTTTCCGAATGGTCTTCTCATAGAAACGGTGGATGAGCAGAATGGTCTCCCACAGGTACTCCGCGACAGATAACCCAAGCATACACAGCGTCATCTTCTCCCGGTCGGCATAAACCCGCTTATCCACTTCCTCAAACGAATGATAGCGGTAGCCGCCGTGCTCCTGGAAATATCTGCCCTCTTCCATTGTGGTTTCTGTCAGGAACACATAGCCGTCCACGATCCGTTCCAAAGGATGCTGCTCCGTCAGGTATTCCAGTTCCCTTTCAAACCGTGCCTCCTCTTCCTGCGTCCACATCTTCCTAACACGTTTTATCGTAAAGGTCTGTCCCGGAAGCTTTCGCAGTATCCCATCAAGCAGTCTTTCTGTCAGCATATCTCCCTCCCGTCTATGCCGGCCCCATAAGCCGCTCAACCATCACAGCCAGCGCGTCCACTGAATTGAAATTCTCTTCGACGATCTCCTCGTAAGGGATCGTGATTCCAAACTCCATCGTCAGCGCGGCAATAATACTGGTAAGGGCCAGGGAATCAAGAATCCCGTCATCTACCAGTGCGTCCGAGCTCAGGAAATCAATCTCCGGGCATTCCTGCTGCAGTACCTCCAACACTTTCTCTCTCATTTTGCATTTCTCCTTCCGATTTATTTTTTAGCCTGGCAAGGCTTGTTACCCGCTTTCCGCAGAATATACCAATCCTCCGCTCCCGTCACTTTCGCTCCAAAACCGGCGTGCAGATTCAGGGACGCCGCATTTGTCGCAGAGATTTTTCCCGAATAGGTCTCACTCTTAAGCAGCCCCATGGCACCGGCATAGAGCGGCAAGGCAGCAAGCCTTCCTTTAAGCCCTGGCTTGGTGAACCCCAGGACATTGGTGCAGTACCCCCCCGGACTGTCACCAAGGATCATGACACAGCCCAGTACATCCTTCCCATGGGACGCGCAGATAATCCGTGTTCCGTGAGCCAGGCAGCGTCGGACCGCCGCCGCGATGACCTCCGCGGCATACTCCCTATGCGCAAAATCCGCCTCCAGATGGAAGCGCCGGTCGGTACCAAACGCGGAACAGGCTATGCCGAACATCTCTTCGGTGAAATCCGATGCCTCTGCGACAGTGATGCCGTCCGCAGCCACGGGCATCTCCGCAATACGTTTCTTCGCACCGGCTATGTTGATCTCGATCTGTAGGAATCTGTCGTGAAATGAGAACCCGGCATCCTGAAGATCCGCAAGCTCATCCGTACGGTTGAAACAGGTCGTGGCGATCACATATTCGGCCTCCGGTTTTTTCGCAAGCACCTCTCCCGCCGGGCCCATACAGACACGGAAGCTCTCGCAATTCAGCGTCTCCATACAATCTCCTTTCCGCCGGTCTGCCGCTTAAAAATTCATATAGATAAACGACGCCGCGTCATATCCCGGCCCATAGATACCGAAGATCAGGACGGCAAATACCGCAATATAATAGATCATCCAGCGGAACACGATATTGCTTCCCGCGATCCGCTCCCGGACGGAACCGCGCTCCTGCAGCATGGCCACGCACCACAAAACCAGAATGCACACCACCGCCAGGATGAAATTGGGCCTGTCCAGGCCGAGCGTATACAGGGAGCCGTCAAAGAACCCTTCCGGATGGAACTCCAGCAGGATACGCCGGAATATTTCGCCGGATTTTTTCAGATCCCCCGGGGCTGTCAGCACCCGGCTGACCATGAACAGACCGAAGGTCCGCGCCATCTGGAACAGTTTCCAGCTGCCTGCCTCCGTATTGATCCGCAGAAGCGTGGTCAGCTTCTTCATTTCCGGTGCGAACACATTGGAAAGGATGATCATTCCGCCCCAATATACGCCCCACGCAATATAATTCCAGCCGGTTCCGTGCCACAGGCCGGTCAGCAGCCACACCGCAGCCAGCGGCACGGCCGTCATCACAGCTTTTCCCGCCCGCACGCCGCACCGCTTCCGTACTTTCTGCGAGATCCGGATCATGCGCGGCGAGATCACCAGCGGCATATAGATATAGTCCTTAAACCATGTACCCAACGTGATGTGCCAGCGTCTCCAGAACTCCGCCACGGATTTCGAGAAAAACGGATGGTTAAAATTCGCCTCCAGCCGAAGGCCCAGTACCTGGGAAAATCCTCCCGCAATATCCATACATCCCGAAAAATCGCAGTACAGCTGGAACGCACAAAAACATGACGCCACCAACAGGTGAGCGCCTGTCTCATTGCCGGCATTATCGAAAACCGTATTCACCAGAATCGCCATCCGGTCGGCTATGACCATCTTTTTGAAATATCCCCATACCATGAGCTGCAGGCCAAAACAGAACTCTTTATAATCAAATCTGTGCTCCTCCCGCAGCTGCGGGGCCAGGTTCTTATGCCGGGAAATCGGTCCCTGCAGTACCTTTGGAAAGTAGACCGCAAACAGCAGAAGCCGAAAGAAGTTTTTCTCCGCCTTATCCTTCTTCCAGTAGACGTCCGCAAGATATGCGGCAAGCGAAAATGTATAATAGGAAATCCCCAGGGCAACAACCGCTTCCATCGTCTTCCCCTGTTCCCAGGAGAGAATCGCCGCCATACTTCGAATTACCCATGTTCCGATCTTGGCATAAACAAGCAGCGCCACAATGACCGCGACACTGACCGCCAGCACCCTCCGGCATTGTTTTTTGGCTTCTCCCGCATTCTCAGCACGCTGGCGGATCATTTCCATTTTCCTGGCGCCCACAAACGCAACCAGCGCAGAAATAACCACGAACGGTATCCTGGTCCAGCCGTATGTCAGGTAGAACACCAGACTGGCTGCCAGCAGCACCAGCCACTGGAAACGCCTTGGCACTATGTAATACAAAAGCGCTATCAGCGCTGCAAAACAGTAAAACGGAAATCCTGTGAAGCTCATTCTTATGCCACCTCAATTTTATTTTGTGAACGCGGAATTTTCCTGTCATCCATGCAATAAAATAAGGGCCTGGTCTCCCAGCCCTCTATATCTCTGTCTTAAAGATCCCCCACCGTCTCCGATGGGGGATCCATGCATGATTCGTTACTGTCTTCCTTCCAGCCGTTCAATTCTCTTCCGCAGCTCGGCGATCTCGTCGTCTTTTAACTTCATCGCAATATCCCGGGATTGCAGTTCCGCCCTGTTCGCTTCCAGCTCTGCCTCCAGCGCAGCCGCTTTCTTCAGAATAGACGCCCAAGGCACTGCTGCCGTCAAACATCGGAAGAAAGACATTATAATTCCCACTACTCACTTATATCTTTCCAAATAAACAGAAAAATTACTATGCCGACAAACAGAATGATTGCCCTTTTTTATATACTCCCAGCTTTCCCAATACGTTCCTTCGACAGTAAACGTACTGTTACACATCAATTCCATGAAACCAGCTGGATCATCTCCATATCTGTCATCAAACTGATCCGCATAATCACTTTTCATAAAACGGGACATATTTGCGTTTCCGTGAAAGACATGGTCCATATTGGAAGAAAAATAATATACACTATATGGGATAGTCTTTGACATTAGATTCTTTATCTCAAGCATCCTTTCAATGATCGCGCTCTTTCGCTGATTTCGACTGATAATGCCTGCAACATTCTTCGTTTTTATCCCATCATCAAAATACTGCGGCTCTTCCGTATCCGCGTATATGACTGCTCCATCGTCAATAAAAGCCCCATCCGTATCGATTATATGGACAACCTCCATAAAATGATCTGGTTTTAAATGGTACATATCCTTAAATGTCTTTACTATCTTTCCAATCTCTCTACAAATCTTGTATTCATCCATTCCATTTCTCGTAGTGATATCTCCGTCCGTGATCTGAAATCTAACCTCGTTGGAATCAATTATCTTGCTGAGTACTCTCTCAAGACAAATTTTGTCATTTATACCTTCCACAATAAACAAAACAATCTTTTTTCTAGCCATTCAGATCACCGCCCGCTTTTCTGAACGCTCTACGGATCGCGCTCTGGCTGGTCGGTTCATAAACACATTCGTCCTGACCTCCCAATAAAATATCCTGATAATAAACATCCCGCAGATTATTGGAGTTCTTTACATTCTTGAAACGTATATATCTGTTACATTCATTCGTCGTGGAAAACATCACATTCTTCTTATCCAAAACTTCCAGCGGACGCAGATTATGTGAGGTGAAGATCAGTTGTCCTTTCGCATTCTCCTGCAATACACGCAATATTTCACCCAGAAGATACTCAAAAACACCCGAATCAAGCTCGTCGATCGCAACTGTCACTGAACTGTCGTTATACATCTCAATCAGACTATATAAAACATAGATCAGCTTTTTAATACCATCCGATTCATATCTTAACGGTATTTGCCTTTCGCCCCTCACAGAGAGCAACTCTATAATGACAGAAGTTTTTCCCTTTTCATCTGTTCTATTTCCTCTGTTCGCTACCTTTAAAGACATATCCGGAATAATACTGGTGATAACTCTGTCAATAACCATAAAACGTCTCTCTATCAAGTCATAAATATCCTGAGGAACTCTGGTTTCATCCGTAAGCCTTATTCCAAAATCAAAATACTTAACGGACTGATCCGCATCATCAAATTGACAGAACGACATAGGCAAAATAATATTCGCATTCACAATACTAGCCTGAACATTACTTAAAACAAACAGCTTTGTAACACCAAACAGTTCAATGGAATCCAAAATATATACCAATTCCTCCGAAAAGCCCTGGCGTTGCCTTATATTCTTAATATTTGCAATCGAAAAGATAAAAGAAGCCCCGGATTTATAAACTGCGTTTTTCAGATAACGAAGTTCATCTGCAAGCGTCTTATCCCTGCTCACAAATTCTTTAAATCTGATATCCGGAGTAAACGCATTCACCGAATCATCATAAGCATACTCAATGATTCCATTGTACCGGTTCCCTTTATTTCCATTCACATACTTATACTGAAGCAATTCCCTCGAAACAAAGACGGATGACTCAGCCAACGCGTTTTCTTCATGAAGCGCATCCATTTCAGAGTCCCTGTCCATATCGTCTTTCAGCCTCAGTTCGACAACATATCTTACCAGTACACTTCCGTAAACCCGGCTTTGCAAACTAATATCATATGCAATTTTCGCTGCTTTTTCACCAAGTCGTATAAATCTATCCGTATCCCTCCATAAACATCTTCCGCTCAACAATTGCTGTAAAACGGTTATAGCAAATATAAATGTGGTCTTACCGGAGCCATTCTGTCCATAAATGCCCAGTATATCAGCCTTATAATCAAATATATCTTCCTGCATATTGCATGCAAAGCGAATCTCACCATGCCCTACATTCTTTAGATTATCGACTGTAACCTTCTGCAACCTGCATCTGAATTCTCGATTAACGCTCATTCCATTATCCTCCAAATATGATTTATTTATACCGCATTCCTCCTTTTTTGTCAACTTATTTCACAATTTGGAGTTTTTTATTCCTTTTTATAATTTAGCCATTCAGATAACAAAATATGCACAATGCTACTTTTTCTTCCTGATTATCCTGATATCTGTCTCTTTTGATTCTCTCCGCCCAGATATTCTTCTACCGCATAACCGCCTCCCGAATGATCCTCGCCATATAACTCAATCTATCCTCCGTCAGTCCCGGATAAACGCCCACCCAGAACGTCCGCTCCACGATTATATCCGTATTGGTCAATTCGCCCACAACGCGGTAAGACTTTCCGTCATCCCGAATACCGTCAAAGCACGGATGCCTGATCAGGTTACTGGCAAAAAGCATCCGGGTCTGAACCCCGTGTTCTTCGATATACCGAATGACCCGCCCCCGGTCAATTCCCTCCGCCAGTGTCATGCAGAAGCCGAACCAGCTTGGGTCCGAATCCTTCTCCGCCTCCGGAAGAATGATCCTGTCGGACAGATCGGCCAGATTCTCCCGCAGGAATCTCCAGTTTTCTTTTCTCTTTTCAACAAATCCCGGCAGCTTCTTCAGCTGAGCGCAGCCGATCGCAGCCTGCATCTCCGTTATCCGGAAATTATATCCGAATGTAGAATATACATATTTGTGGTCATATCCATGGGGAAGCGCACCATACTGACCGTCAAACCGTCTGCCGCAGCGGTTATCCTGCCCGGACTGGCAGACACAGTCCCTCCCCCAATCCCGCAGGCTCAGGAGCAGCTTATGCAGCTGCGGATCCGCCGTATAGGCAGCCCCGCCTTCCCCCATCGTAATATGATGGGCCGGATAGAATGACGATGTCCCAATATCTCCCAGAGATCCTGTCTTGCGCCACTCCCCGTCAATAAAATACCTGCTACCTAAAGCGTCGCAATTATCTTCAATCAGCCACAGATTGTATTTTCTGCAAAAATCCCTGACCGCCTTCACGTTAAATGGATTCCCGAGCGTATGGGCCAGCATCACAGCCTTTGTTTTCTCCGAAACCGCCTCTTCCAGTTTCGTTTCATCGATATTATATTCGGGGATCTTGACGTCTACGAAGGCCGGAACCGCACCGAAATTCAGAATCGGCGTGATCGTCGTCGGGAATCCGGCCGCCACGGTAATGATCTCATCTCCGCGTTTTATGGCCCTGTCCCCGAGCTGATATGCAGTGAGCGCCATAAATGACAGGAGATTGGCTGACGAACCGGAATTGGTCACACTGACATATGGTACGCCGATAAACTCGCCAAGGCCTTTCTCGAATTCATCTGTATACTGCCCCATGGTCAAAGTCAGCCCCATGGTGCTGTCCACAAGATTCATCATTTCTTCCCGGTCATAAACCCGTCCAGCATAAGGAATCCGACTGCCTTCCTCATATGGTCTTCCGGTATCCTGATTATGGTAGATATCGCAATATTCCCCCACTATCTCCAAGATCCGGTCATGAGCCTCCTCCTCGCTCAGTCCCTCGAAGAAATCTTTGAATTCATTTTCCATAATTATATCCATTCCTTTCGCTTCTCTCTATCTCCGTTTCTCGTTATTTACAATACCATAGCTAACCCCGCCAGCTGCGCGCTATTGTTCATTCCGTTTTTTTATCAATATACAATCAACCATTAGGCTAATACCAAACTGCACCAGGCTTGACCCCACAAATAAATTCTACCCGTAATATGACATTTCTCCATTGATGCAACTCCCCGCTATCTGATAGTACTGACTTTTAGTTTGTCATTAATACATCTCAACGTTCCCTCTAATGCCTGATCCATATTATAATACTTAAAATCAGCCAGCCTTCCGCAGCATATAAGATTTGGAATATTATCCAATTCTTTCATATATCGTTCATGCAGTTCCATGCTCTCCTGCGTAAGTATCGGATAATATGGCTCGGCTTCAACACCTTCTTTGTACGGCAACGGATACTCATACGCCAAACTGGTTTTATCATGTCGCTCCATCTGCGGGAAATGGCTATACTCTGTAATCCGCGTATATCCTTCTGCCTCAGGGTATGCCACCAGTGGCGCATCAAGGACATGATCTCCTTTTTCTGTCTGCCACTCAAATCGCAGGCTTCTGTACGGTAATGCCCCATATTTTTTCCCAAAGAGCTCGTCTACAGCACCGGTATATATAACCGTTCCGGCATACGGTTCTCCATCAATCCGTAGCTGTCCATTAGAAATGGTAATATGCGTAATGGCTTCCACACCAAGTTTGACTTCAATATTCGGATGATTCAGCAGGTTTTGGAACCATGCGGTATATCCCTCCTCCGGCACCATCTGCCAGGTATCATCAAAGTATCCGTCTTTATAAGAAAAAAGCACCGGCACTCGTTTGAGGACGCTGGGATCAATATCCTCCGGCGACATCCCCCACTGTTTTGCTGTATACAAGGAGTAATCATGAACAAACAAGAAATCCGCATATTGCTTAATAATAGGCACTTTACATTCAAGAAGTTCAACAATGGTTGCCTTATCTCGTCCTGGATACTCCTGTTCCAACGCCGCCTTCAGATGCATAGCATCCTCCGGCGTATAAAAATCATCTATAGTTCGATAATTAAACGGAGACGGCGTTACTTTACCAAGCATATCAACTCTGCATGTAATGGGAAATGGTATCCATTTGCCCCAACGAAGCATATAATCTTTTAATTCTTTATTATAAGTGTGAAATACATGAGGTCCATACTTATGTACACGAATACCATTTCCATCTACAAAATCGTACATATTTCCGCCAATGTGATTTCGGCGCTCCCATATTGTAACCTGTTTGCCGAACTCTGCAAGGTGTCGGGCTATCACACTGCCGGTCAGACCGCAGCCGACAATCAAATAATCCATTTTAGTTCCAGCTTTCATTCAAAATCTCCCCTGATCTATCTGTTGGCGCAGCCATGCCACAGTAGTTTTGATGCCTTCCCTGAATTCAACACGCGGCTGATACCCTGTATCCTCGATAAGCGCTGAGCAATCAAAAACCTCCATCGGCTGCTGCACGCCGTTAAATGGTACAGCACCCAAGTTAAGATGTATCTTCGGGTCGATTTCATCCCGGATCATCCGTACAAATTCTTTTAACTTAGTTGGATGTGAGCTTCCGATATAATAAGAATAGTTAGCCTTCCCCTTATCCCCGATGCAGTAAAGCCCCTGAGCAATGTCGCTTACATACACGAAATCATAAGGCTGCTCCCCGGAAGTGAAGTTGGCAGGCTGACCAGTAAGCATGGTCTTTGCGGCAAAGTTAACAAAGTTTGAACCATAGTTTCCAATGCCATAGGTGTTAGAAAGATATGCCCACAAATGCTCTACACCCACAGAATTACACTGAGCTTTGCTCATCAGATGCGCTGCTATCTTCGCAACACCATAACAGCTCACTGTGTTGGGGGTTGAACCGTTCAAAGGTGAATAAGCATTCACATCCAATTCCGCCAGCGTCCCGGCACCCACATACCTGCGGCATCCCAACTCTTTCGCCACATTTACAGCGTTAAGCATCCACTCCGCATTCTTAAACTGCAACATGTAATCCGCACGAGCGGCCCCTGTAGAACCAGCCCATGCAAGATGGTAAAACACTTCAGGCTGACCAGAAATCTTTTCCGGCAGGCTGCCCAGTTCGTCCATCTCGCAATAAACTATTTCAACGCCGGGCAGATCCCGAATACTATCAATCGGCTCCTTCTCATCTTTCACAACGGCATATACCTTAACCTGGTGATCTACCAATTCATGCAAAAGGGCTGTTCCCACAAAACCATTTGAACCTGTTACGATCGCACTATTCATAGTTTCCTCCCAAATCCAGCTTTTTCTCCCAGAACTCTTCACTGGTATAATAATCGAAACCTGCTTTCCACTGCATAGTCACTCCAGCGTACTTTTTCATTAGTTTTACATCAACGGTTACCAACCGCACCAGCATAATCAGTGACTGGCGCACCTTCTTTTCCGTTACCAAAACACGTTCCGACGATGAATCATAGTGGAATGTCTTTTTTACCCTATAAAAGGAATCCGGAGATGGAGAAAACATCGGCACGGAGCGAATATAACGAGCCGGTAAAAGGAATCCCAGCAACCAATATCTTATCTTCAACTTCTTAGACACAATCGGTATATGGAACAAGTTCATCTCGTAGTCCTGCAGATCAAAGCCTTTTCCACATTCTCCGAGCGGTACCAGTTTAGGCGCATAATCTGAAAGTTCCCTATACATAGCCGCACCATCATTTGCAATTACCCAATCTGCACCACGGCAAAAGTCAGCTGCGCCGCGAAGCATCAGCTTCGCTTCCAAATATCTTTGAGTCAAGACTTTTCGCACAACATTCTTTGTCAAATCCCGGGCAGCTTGCCCGCCGTCATATTCGGGACAGTGAATAGAATTAACAATAAACCGGTTACGCGTATCATAATATACATTAACCGGATTAGGTTTGTTCTCAAATTCATCATGCCAGACACATACGCCATTCAAATAAATAAAATTTCTATTTCTCAACCCGAACTCAACATCATCCCGATGAAAATATACCGGAAGAGGCATCCGTAAATTATTGTATAATGGTACACAGCAGAACCACCATCCCTGATACTCCACGCGTTCCGGCAACTCATTAAACAAAATATGATCCAGCCTCCGCAAATCAAGATTAGGCTTTGTGCTCACAACCATTCCACAATTCCACTGCGCACCTGCTTCGACCTGCGATTGAGGAAAATTAAGTCGTAATAGTTCTCCTCCGAGTATATACTCTCTATATTCCTTTTTTAAAGACCGCAAAAACCAATACGTTCTGATGAGTATCCTCGGGTCAAGAGATATGTCATCATCCATAAAAATCATATGCGTTAAACCATATCTGCCGGCCATCCGGGCAATCTCTATCTGTCCACGCGCAAACCCACCCGCACTTCCCTGTCCATTTTGCGAGACAATACTGACCCATGGAAGCTTTTGTACTTTCGAAATCAACGTCTGTCCATTATCGGTGATTTGTACCCTTAAATGATTCCTTAGCGGCGAATCCGATATATCCATAAGTTCCACATTCAGCCGTCTGAGTGTTTCCAAAACAAACCGTTCTCTATGATAAGTGCATATATTCAAGGCGAGACCGACCTCAGACATCTCACGCATATCTGCATCTCGGCAATACGCGCCGCCCAGAAAAACGGAATTATCCCGCATCGCAATCATAGCAAAGCTGCAAATCAGGCATTCCTGACGCTGAACGAAGCGGAATACTGTTTCATCGTCATCTTCCGAAGCAACATCAAAAACATCCAATGTATACGGTATCACCGCACCATTTCGATACTGATATCCAATCAGGCGTATCTGAAAGCAGCCGCGAAAACGAACTTTCAAGAAAAGTTCCGCCGGTACCGCATAGGTCGTCCATTTGGAAACAGAAAAAGCGTTGAAATAGGTGTCAAAAAACACTGTTCCATTCAGTTCAAAGAAGATGGCATCCTTTCCATAGGCGTATGATGTTTTGGCGGGATCTCTCCGAAAATACATAGCCTCATCGGTGCAAATACCAGGTCTTGGCCAAAGCAGCTGCTGGATCTCGGTAAGAAGTTCACTCATACCCCCGCACCGCCCTCTCTCTCCTGCGTCACACCCAGATACTGATACCAGAATGTACTGTTTGTCATACTCGGGAAAGCATCAAGATACTCCTGCCTTGCCTTTTTGAATCGACGGCTTAGCAACCTTCGCACCCCGAGGTATCGTTTGAACAGTCTGAAAAGTTCTTTGTAACTCTTTTCGGTAACGAATCCCCGTTCAGAGACTGGGTCGTAGTTAAGCACCCTTTTGGCTCGGTAGACAGAGCGGATCTTGAGAAAATACATAGAAACGATAACATCGCGCTTTGCTTTGCCTAGATAACCATTCAGACAGAGACGTCTCCAAAAACGATGCCGTTTTGTTTCTACAGGTTGGTCGAAGACCGCTTCATTATATTTTTCCATATATCTTCCATAGTCCAGCCGCATGGGCAGTGCGTCCAGCTCCTGCTTTTTGTAGCCTTGGGACAGCACATCCTCTAACAAGGCTTCCGGGTCTTGAGTGACCAGCCAGTTCGGACCACGCATGGCATCTTCTATACCGCGCATAACCAAGTCAGCCTCTTTATAGCGGTATGTGAATACCAGCGGAATAAGTGCTTCAGTCAAGAATGCTTTTGCCCTTTTTGCATCATACTCAGGAAAGTGGAGCATGTGTGTGATCAGAGTATTCCGATTGTTGTAGTAAAACAAATGTGATCCCGGTTTATATTCAAAAGGCTCATGCCACGTGCATATTCCATTCATATGAATTACTTGACGGCAGTTGCGCAGGTCAAACTCCACATCGTCCATGTGGAAGAAAAACGGATATGGTAGGTCATCCAACGATATATCTAAAAGCGGGATACAGTGGAACCACCATCCGTTTATTTTGGCGCCGTTTTCGATTTCGTTCAGAAGGACGTCCCTCAACCGGGTCAGGTCGGCTCCTTCTTTATGGAAAACATAATAGTTATCCTGATCCCATTCGCCACCCTGACAGACTTGAATATATTGATGATCCATGCGCAGAAGTGCACCGCCCACAAAAGCCTTCCAGTGTTCTGGCCGCATAAAACGCAAAAAGGCAAAGAGCCGTACCAGACTCTCCGGCTCCAAAAGAATATCATCGTCCAGCATGACCGCATGTGTCAGTCCAAACCGATCCTTGTCGCGCAACACCTCCATCAAGCCCCTTGTGAATCCTCCGGCCCCACCGAAATCCCCCTGAGGAAAAACATGGGAACGATTTTCCGGCAGGCGGGCAGGATCCACCGTCCGGCTGTTGTCTGCTACAAATATCTGGAGATGCTCTCGCAACTCGCAGGTAGGATCGTCCAGAATATAGCGTCGAATGTTATCCATGTTGCGGTAGATATACTCTTCCCGCTCGTAGTTACAGAAATTCAACGCCAGTTCTATGTCGCGTGGTACCTGCTCCCATGCCTCGGCATAATATCCGCCGCCGAACAAGACGCCCCCATCCTCCAGCGAATCGACTCGGAAGGAGATTGCGCCTACGGCTTCACAGTCCGGGAAAGGAAAAATCACAGTTTTCCGTTCATGTGCCTCAACGACTTCCGCCGATAGTACCTTCTGTACTGTCACTCCATTGATGTATTTCGTGTGAAGCAAAGAAACAGAAAAGCTCCCAAGTATGTCCAGCGATAGAGCAAATCCTGTAACAGATGTGTATTTTTTCCATTTTCCAACGGATAACCCGTTAAAGTAGGTGTCAAAAAATACGATACCGCCTTGGTCAACGATGAGACACTGGCCAGCAGCGTCAAAATGGTATGGCGTATGCTCTTTTTGCGGTACGGATACCAAGCGGTAGCACATGTCTGGCACATAACAAATACCGGATTTAGGGAAAACAATGCTCTGTATTTTAATCATTTATTTTCCTCCTCGCTGTACCGTGTCCTCCAAAAATCACTGCTTGTCAAACGTGGTATAGATTTCACATAGGCAGCCCGAGCTGCATTATAATGCCTGTCAATCATCCACAATGTCTTGCTTAGGTGAATCAGTACATAAAACGCTTTGCGGTAGCTTTTCTCCGATATGTAACCACTGTTTGTCTTAACAGCATAATTCAATATTCGTTTAGCTCGATACAGATGGTATGTAATCGGCAAACCAGACGGGATGATAGCATTTACCTTGGCAGGCAGCAACCAGCCGTTCAGCGTAAGCCTCCGCCAAAGCCGGTGAACTTTCTTTTCCGATGGATACACAAAGCTGGCCAGATATCTGTTGTAGTCAAAAGTAAATGGCAAATCCCAGACCGGAACATCAGGAACTCGACTTTTCCGCAGCGACTCGAATTTGGATCGGTCGTCAAAGGATACCAACCAGTCCGGACCTTTTAAATAATCTGTCACACCATCCATAATCTCATGCGCATCGTTATAGCGGTACCAGAGAAGCGTCTTTCCCACATTTTTGATAAGTCGCATTTTTGCGTTTCGTTTTGTGGCAAGCTCCGGGAAATGCAGAGAGAATAAAATTTCTCTGTTGCGCTTGTCATAATAATAGTTTTCCGGCTTATAAATAAACTCCTCATGCCAAACACCTATGCCATTAACCAAAATCAGCTTTTCGCACTTCCGGCAAGCGTACTCCATGTCGTCACAATGAAAATAGACTGGATAAGGCAAAGCGTCCTCGCTAATTAACATGAGTGGTATCCCACAATACCACCATGCGTTTATTTTTGCTCCTTCTTCAATTTCACTGAAAAGCAACTGTGAAATATCTTCGACCATTAAGTATGCTTTCAACGAGTGATAATCTCCACCCTCTATGACACCGCCGCTCTCTATCTGCTGCGTGGGAGAATCAAGGCCCAACATCCCGCCGCCTATCCAGGCATCACGGTACTCCTCTTTCATCATACGGAAAAGGACATATGTACGGCAGAGCACCGCCGGATCAAGGACGATGTCATCATCCAACATAATCGTATGAGTGAGACCCAGACGCTCACTGTCATCCAGAATATTGATAAGCCCCCGTGTGAATCCTCCCACGCTGCCAAAAGCGTTCTGCTTCGTAACGTGGACAGTTGGACTAACCAGCTTTGATTCGTCAAGCGTCATCGCATTATCGGTTATGTAGATATACAGATTCCCGTAAAGCGGACTTTGTTCGTTGTCGATGAGTTCCCGTCTGATCTGCTCAACATTGCGATAAATATACTTCTCCTTCCTGAACGTACACATATTGAGCGCCAGCTTAACGTCAGGTAACTCTTCCGGGGAAGCATCGTCAGTAAAGTATCTCCCGCCAAAAAACTGCGAACCGTCCTCTATGGCAAGAAGGATGAAGGAATGTATCCCCTTCTGATTAAATCCAGCAAAGGAGAACCGCCAGTCCTTGCGATTCTCAGAAGTGATTGTTTCCTCATGTATCACCCTTGTTACCACAGCACCGTTTATCATCTCATTATTCAATAGAGTAACAATAAAAGCCCCCTTCAGCTCAATTTCCAACTCAAGGGTACCAAGCACCGTATATTTCTTCCATTTCCCGATGGAAAAACCATTGAAGTATGTATCAAATCGGGCTATACCATCTTTACGGAAATTCAATATCGAATTAGGCGCGTCAAGTTCACACCTATGGTTTCTATGATAATAGAGTGTTTCAGCCATACAGATTTCCGGCTTCGGAAAAAGTATTTTTTGTAGTTCCATATCCTGGCGCTACCTCCTGTTGTGATTTTTTCAATTCTTTTGCAGCACTTCTGACAAATAGCTTTTATAAAAAGATTGTACATCTAAAAAGCTATCCGGTATTTCACGAAACCATCTCCATTGGCTCGGTGCATTTAAATAGTCCAGGTTCTTCGGCGCTCCACTATCCTTTGCATAACATCGAAAAAGCAAAGAAATGAAATGTGCCCTCTCCATATTAGGGTATTCAGTAATTCGTCTTCCGGCAATATCTTCACTGATTAAAATTGGTGCCGGATCATAATCCACATCGAATCCCAATTCATTCAAAGCTGTAAGATGAATTCTTTTATCCAGCGTTTCCAACAAGCGCACACATCCTCCAGGAATATGCCACCCCTGGCCACAATATGCGTCATCCCTCCAACTCAGCAAAACCTCGCCACAGTCATTGAGCAATAACAAGTCGACATTAACGATCGGCGTAAGGGATGATATGAATTGGAAAAGCTCCGTTCCCAACCCCTCTTCCGGCCGGATTCCTCTTTTCCTGATTTCCTCTCCAAATGCGTTTATCCATTCCTGCACAATAGTCTAAACTCCTTCCCGGGATATGGTTATTCTTAATTTACTTATGGTGCATATGCACTGCAAACCTTTTCAGCACTTCCTATCATCCTGACCTCCCCCTGCTCCAGCCAAATAACACGGCTGCACATCTCCCGTATTTGTTCGAGATTATGGGATACAAATAGAACTGTCGTCCCGCTTCCCATCATCTCCATCATCCGCTTCCGGCTTTTTTCCTGAAATTCAGTATCTCCTACAGATAGTATTTCGTCCACGATCAGAATCTCCGGTTTTACCATGGCGGCCACAGAGAATGCAAGTCTAGCCAGCATCCCGGATGAATAATTGCGTATAGGCATATCGATAAATGATCCTAATTCGGAAAAGCTGACGATCTCTTCATACTTTTCTTTCAGGAACTCCTCACTGTAACCTAAGATTGCGCCATTCAGAAAAATATTCTCTCTCCCCGTCAGTTCAAAGTCAAAACCTGAGCCAAGTTCCAGCATCGGCACAATATTGCCTCGCGTTATCACACTGCCTTCCGTTGGTTTTATAATTCCGGAAATAATTTTAAGAATTGTGCTTTTACCGGCACCGTTACGACCGATCAGACCTAAGGTTTCCCCTTTGTTTACCGAAAATGTTACATGGTTGAGTGAAGTGAATTCCTGATACTTCAACTTTCCTCTGGCCGCAGTGGTCACAAACTCTTTCAAGGACATGATCCTGTCGCTGTTCATACGGAACCGCATGGACACATCGCAAACTTCTATCATTTTCTTGCTCATACAGACCTCTCACCAATGATATTATACAGACAATGAAATTAAACATCTCTGCGTTCCATATTCCCCTTCACACCGGCATTTACAGATATAGTACAAAACGGTCCTGTGTCTTACGGAACACAATCGCTCCAATCACAAGCGAACCCATTGCCATCAAGAAACACCTGACATACAGAACAGGTTCCGGGGAAATACCGTCAATCATACAGGTGCGGGCAAATAGTACAAAATTGTAGATTGGATTTACATCCAATATCCATATCAGGTTCTTTGGAAGGATACTGACCGGATAGAAAATCGCGCTCAAATACATCCATATCATACTTAACACGCCCCATAGAAACTGCGTGTCACGGAAAAATACCATGAATGCTGCCAGGAGCAGGCCGACCCCCAAGCAGAATATCAGCAGACAAATAAGTACAAACGGCACCAGCAGATAAGCCTTTGTCGGAACCAGACCGGAAATCAGAATCACCATCAGCAAAGGAATCAGAGATATCAGCATGTTCACCATGGACGACATCACTCGAGTAAGCGGATAAATATATTTGGGCATATACACTTTCGTGATAAGTCCCGCATTACCTACGATGGATCCGAGCGCCATATTGGTAGATTCCGTAAAGAAATTAAAAAACACAATTCCGATAATCAGATATGCCTGAAAATATGGAATATCAAAACGGAAAAGATTGGAGAACACTACATACTGAACTGCCATTGTCAATAATGGATTCAGGAAACTCCAAAACATTCCCAGCACGGAACGCTTATATTTCGTCTTAAAGTCTCGTGACACCAGCTGGCGGATAAGAAATCTATACTTTTTCACCGCAATGATCGCACCCACCACATAGCTGCGTTTCCCATGCCGAAACCGATACCAGACGATAAACACTACCAAGATTAAAAAGACCGCCAAACCAAAGGCAAACTCCCAGTAATGCAGGCCGGTCCAAACATAATCCTCTCCGGATACCGCCAGACACAATGTTCCTTCCACCGGCTGTCCGTTCATGCTGAGAGAAAAATCATCCGTCTGCGTAGAAAGAGACATAAGGGGCGTCGCCGCACTGCCCAGCTGAGAATCCGATGTAATCCGAAGCAAAAGAGGTACATCAAAGACAGTTTCTATCGGACTAGGCGCAGACAGGGTTGTAATTCCTCCCTCCGGGATCTCCGCCACCGGGAAACTCTGGCTCATCACTAGTGATCCATCGAGAAGATTATAGAGTTCCATCGTTGCTGTTCCACTATTGGGACGGTAGTAAGTCCCCCATTGCACTGAAACATCCATAAGTCTCTGAATCTTGACCTTAAATGTCTGTTCCACCACGCTGCCTTGAGTTAACTCAACAGTAACTGTTTCTGCCGTTGGCATCTCATAATTGCCTCTTGATGCACGATAATGCAGCTGATATCCCGCCGCCCAGTAAAACAAAACAATCAAAAATAAGTATCCGGCAAAGAAAAGAAATATCGCTCGTTTCCCACGCAGCATAGATTCTTTGTCTTCCTGAGAAATTGGTCGATCTGAAGAATTCGGTATATTCATCTCAGAATCCTCCATAGGAATCCATAAACTGCCGGAACGATTGGAGATTCTTATCCTTATCCGCAAGAATCACTTTGTCTACTCCGCCTATCAGATGAAGCGGCCATTCGACCCCGATATCCGGATCATTCCACATAATACCGTCATCGTATTCCCCATAGAATTTCTCCGAGCATTTATAACTTACAATCGAATCCTGCAGCACCAGATAACCGTGGGCGCAGCCGGCGGGAATCAGTATCTCCTCACGTCCGCCGCCCATCAGGTCAAATGACTTCCATTTTCGAAATGTCGGACTGTCTTTTCGCAGATCAACGACCACATCCCAGACATGTCCGTGAATGCAGCGGATCAGCTTCGGCTGCTGCTTTACTCTTTGAAAATGCAGCGCACGAACTACCCCTTTATGGCTCGTGGTATAAAAGACTTCCACAAGCTTATGATCAATCCCCTGTTCCTCAAAGGTTTCCTGATGATAATCCTTTGTAATGCATCCGCGGATATCGTCGGCCCTGAACGGCGTGATATCGATCAGACCGGGTATCTCCGTCCTGCGAAACTCCCACTTCTGTATCATAATCGATTTCTCCTAATCTTTGATATATTCCTCAATCTCGCGGTCCATCTCTTCCGGGACATTCCCGCCTCCGCTCCAGACCCGCGTCCATTCGACCGCCTTCCGGACAGCCTCATCCATATGCCACCGAGGCTTCCAGCCATAGACGGACTTGATCTTCGTGCTGTCCAGTTTCAGGAAATTCGCTTCATGGGGCGCGTCCGTCTCAGAACGATCCTCCCAGATAAGCCCGTTGCCCCAGGCGTCACAGAACATATTAACCAGTTCACCGGTACTCACGCAGTCCGCCTCATCCGGACCCACATTGTACCATCCCGCAAGTGTATGATCCTCATACTGTCTGGCCGCTATCATAAGATAAGCCATAACCGGCTCCAGCACATGCTGATATGGCCTGGTAGAGTACGGATTGCGTACCTGCATGACGCTGCCTGACAACGCTGCTCTCACACAGTCTGGTATGATCCGATCGTGTGCAAAATCACCGCCTCCAATGACATTTCCGGCGCGCGCCGTAGACACGGCCATATCACGATCCTTAAGAAAGCTGACATAATAACTGTGTGTTACCAGTTCCGAACAGCTCTTGGAATTGGAATATGGATCATAGCCGTCAAGAGGCTCATCCTCCCGGTAACCCCAGCACCACTCGCGGTTAAGATATACCTTATCCGTTGTCACATTCAAAAAACTCTTTACGCAGGGATTCTGCCGCACACATTCCAGGATGTTTACAGTCCCCATCACATTGGTATCATAAGTATAGACTGGATCCCGGTAGCTGTCCCGCACGATCGGCTGGGCAGCCATGTGGATCACCACCTCCGGCTGCGTTTCCTCAAACACCTGCTTAAGATGCCCCAGATCACGAACATCTCCTGCAATATGAACCATCTTGTCCTTCACACCCGCAAGTTCAAAAAGGCTGTAATCTTTTTCCGAGCATCGGGAATAGCCGGTAAGCTTAGCCCCCGCCCCTATTAGAATCCTGCTCATCCAAGACCCTTTAAACCCGGTATGGCCGGTCAGAAGGACTCGCCTTCCCCGATAAAAATCCATATTAAATTCCATCACGCCCACACTTTCCAGGGAGGTTTGCCGGATGCCCAAAGCTTCTCCAGTCTCTCCTTTTCCCGTACTGTATCCATGCACTGCCAGAATCCTTCATGCCGATAAGCCATAAGCTGTCCTTCATGGGCAACCTGTTCCAATGGTTCCCGCTCCAGTACCGAACTGTCACCTTTTATGTAATCAATAAACTCCGGCTGGCAGACCATAAACCCAATATTGATCATGCTGCCGTCTCCCTCTGTCTTTTCACGGAATTCACTGATCGAACCGTCTTCCCCGATATCTAAGACGCCAAATCTTTGTCCCACATTATATGCGGACATCGTCACCATCCTGCCGTGAGACTGATGATACCGGAACAGCTCCGCTATATTTATATCCGACACTCCGTCGCCGTAAGTAAGCATAAACGGCTCATTCCCGATATAATCTTTCACTCTGCGTATACGTCCGCCGGTCATAGTGTTCAGTCCTGTATCAACCACTGTTACCTTCCATGACTCTGATGAATTATGATGTACGATCATTTCATTTTTGCCATGCGTAAAATCATAGGTAATATCTGAAGTATGCAAAAAATAATCTGCGAAATACTCCTTGATCACATGCTGCTTATATCCAGCACAGATAATGAATTCATTGAATCCATAATGACCGTACAGCTTCATAATATGCCACAGAATTGGCATTCCGCCCAGTTCTATCATAGGTTTCGGCACAAACTGAGACTCTTCCGTAATCCGGGTGCCGAACCCCCCTGCCAGAATAACAACTTTCATTTGCGTGTCCTCACTATCTTTTTTATCTATGATGATTTCTGCATTACCCGTTACTAATATCAGGTAAAATGCACGAAATACCATCCTGAATCTATCTTTAATGCAATGCATCCCTGAGAAATGGTTTTACTAATCGTATATTCCCAGATATCTCTCCCATGCTCTTTGACTTGTAATCTGCGGTAAATATTTTCGATACGCGCCGGCTGCCACATTAAAATACAGCAAGATCCTTGCTTCTGCTTTCAAACACATCCAAAGACAGAAAATAATTTTTTTACAATCCGTTTTAAATAACTGCACGGAAGGACTGCCAATCTCGTAGTATACTTTTTCTTGTTTGAAAAAACCTTCGTAAGGAGCATCTGTAGGGAAGATTACTTTTATTTGTCCTTTTGTTTTCAGAAATCCTTTTAGCATGGTCCAAAATTGGAGCGGTAATGATTTCTTTTTCTGGCTCCAGTACCTATTCAAAGTTTCCATACCATAATCATCCTGATATTCTTTAATCTGATTCAAAATCGATTTGTATTCTATATCAGATACTTGCCCTTCTAAGCATTTCACTAACACGCGCGGGGGAACCATCTTACATATCTGTTCGTTTAATTTTTCCGCATTCTGATGATACAACCAGCCAGGACCACGAATAAAATCTCCAACGCCTTTATATATAATTTGCGCTTCATCATATCTGCTGCGAAGTATCATCGCAAAAAAGGATTTCAGAACGGTTCCAGCTGCCATCCTCCTTCCACCTTGTTCCTGACAGATAGACAGAGTTATCAGTTTATTTCGGATATAATATACATTCGTTCCAGAAAAAGAAACCTCGAATCCCCTGTGCCAAACCGAAATTCCATTTAAGAATACGATTCCGGCTGACCGATATCGATGTCCAAGCTCGACATCATCGCCATGTATAAATATCGGAAGAGGCAGGTTGTCCGGCCTGACCATATTCAGGGAATAGCAGCACAGCCACCATCCTGAATACAATTCTTTCTCATTCTCTGTCCCGGTTAAATACATCTTTGTCGCCTGCCGGTAAGAACGCACATCCAGATTCTTCTCATCCTGCATAGCCTGAGCAGAATCCCAGTGTTCCCCCGCACAATAAAGAACATACGGGAAATCTTCCCGCAACATCGCCCCGCCGATCGTGATATCCTTCCAGTTCTCCTTCAGCGTCGCCGCCAGCCCATGGATGCGCACGAATGCGTCCGGCTCGAAGACGGCGTCGTCATCCATCAGGAGCACATGGGTGAAGCCCTCCCGCTCCTTTGCTCTCAGGACTTCGATCATCCCGCGGGTGAAGCCTCCCGCCCCTCCGGCGTTCCTGTTCGGCAGGATCACGACCCTCCCG
>CANQBX010000048.1 GCA_947589095.1 uncultured Lachnospiraceae bacterium | reverse complement strand
TTCCGGTGGCAGAATCTTTTGAGCCATATCATTCTCTCCGGGAACGCAGGTATGCCTATTATCGTATTTATGTGGATGATTATGTGATTTATTATGTGGTGATAGATGATGACCCAGGTGATTTGATCATGGAGGTAAGAAGGTTTCTCTATCATGGGCAGAATCGGAGAAAATTGATATGATAAAACGCAAGAGAGTTTTGGTATAGCAGCTATTTAAGCCTATTAAATATGGAATCAAATTTTTCTACAGATATCAGTTTTAAAGTGACATTTTTAGTGTCACTTTGAATGGAACAGAGATGTCAGTGTTGGTGATACTTAGAGCCAGTTGAAAAGTATATACTAATGTTGAGAAAATCAGGTTGATTTTATATCAGTTTATTTCATTACTTACTACACCATTTGCCCGTGAATCTGCGTAGATTTGTGGAGAATTACGTGGATTCAGGGCAAAACAGAAAATCAGAGAAAAGCGCCGAAAAGCCCGAAATATCGGGATTTGCAGGCTTATGAAGGGATATGTTCAGGATGATAAAAATACTATTTATATGCCACGGCAGGATATTCCGGATAAGGAGAAAAGTTTGAAAATCCGCCATTTCCTGTGTTTCTTACTTGAGTTTTACCAACGGTTTACCAATATTTTTGGAGAGTCAGATTTGCTATTATCCAGAATTCATACGATGAAAAATAAAACGGAAAGGATTCGTTACGGTTTTGATGATTATCGAGTAATTATAAGTTAGAGTTAATTACAGATAGTTAGAGATTATTCATGTTTTCAAATTTGATTATGATGGGCAAATACATGGTAAGGGATGAATTCTCTGGATGAAGTACAAAACTTTTAGTGACAAAAATGTCACTTCATGATATAATAATGTCACCTTGAAAAGGGGGATGCTAATGAATTTAGGGAAAGAAACAGAAACTCTCGAGTTTAAGAAAACGACTGGGGAAATGAAAGAAGCGATGATCTCTATTTCCTCCATTTTGAATAAGCATGGAATAGGAACGCTATACTTTGGCGTTAAGCCGAATGGAGAGGTCTGTGGGCAGGATGTTTCAGAATCATCTCTTCGAGATGTGTCGCGGGCTGTGTATGAGAGCATAAGGCCGCAGATATATCCTGCAATTGAAGAGATTGAGCTTTCAGGAAAACATTTGATTAAGGTTGAGTTTAATGGGAATAATACGCCATATTCGGCATCAGGGCGTTATTATTTGAGAACCGCAGACGAGGATCGAGAAGTATCACCTGAAGAATTGAAGATTTTCTTCATATCGAATGAATATAAGGAGCGATGGGAGAATGCCGCATCTTCGGTTTCTGCGCAACAGATAGATCGAACAGCGGTAAAATCTTTCTGGCAAAGGGCAGTTTCTGTGGGGAGAATGCCTGAGGGCAAATATACTTGTCCCATGATTCTTAAGCGATATGGTTTGGTCAGCGGAAATAACCTGAATCATGCGGGGGAATATTTATTTAGCAACACGCATCCGGTCCCATTAAAGGCCGCTATATTTGCGACGGATGAGAAGCTCACGTTTATAGACATGAAGCTTTTTGAGGATAACATTTATAATCTGCTCGGAACTGCTGAAAGTTATATTCTTCAGAATATCAAATGGAAAAGTGAAATCATTGAAAGTGAAAGAAAAGAGATTCCCGAGATTCCGGTTGCCGTAATCAGAGAGATACTTGCCAACAGTTTTGCTCATGCAGTCTACAATGAGCATACCAGCCATGAGATATGTATTCATCCAGGAATGATAACCATATACAGTCCGGGAAAATATGCGAGCGTCTATGCCCCGGAAGAATACATAAAGGGAAATAAAGAATCGGAAATACGCAATGCCAGAATTGCAAGAGTCTTATATCTTAATAAGTCAATAGAACAGTTTGGCAGTGGCTTTAAAAGAGTGGATAGTCTGTGCAGAGATGCTGGAATTCGCTATACCTATGAAATGTCGGAACAAGGATTTAAATTTATTTTATATAGACATCAGCTTCAAAGAGACATTTCCAATGTCACTTTAGATGTCACTTTGAATGGAACAGAGATGTCAGTGTTGGCGATACTTAGGCAAAAGCCGGATTCCTCCAGAGATGAAATAGCAGATAAAATATCAAAAACTGTCAGAACTGTACAGCGGGCGCTGGATTCATTGAGGGAGAACGGATATATACGAAGGATTGGTTCAAAACGCGATGCAAGGTGGGAAGTTTTAAAGTGAGTGTTGATATAATATTTCTAAAACGGAAGATGTAATGAGAAAGAATCAGACTTGAAAGAAGATGATGTGTCGCTGTCGGAATTTATAGAAACTGGTAAAAGGACATTTTATATCCCGGTATACCGACATAATTATGATGGGGGAGATTCGTAAATAGCAGTTTGCTCTTTCGAAAGGTGTTTCTTTTGCTGATTTGGACAAGAATATGACAACGATAAGGAAATTTGGTTTTTGATTAAGGGACAAAACCGAAAATTAAGGAGTGCGATACAATACACCGAAAGATGAACAGGCATAGATTACCGATAAGATTTGGAAACTGTAGGTAATAGGTGTGGAAAAGAAAAATATCTGTACTGTTGCCAGAACTCATAAACCATTGAATGGGATATATTGCTGGATTGCGGCAGATAGAGATTAAGTCTGTTGAAATCAAAGAAAATATAATTGATGACCGATTTTTTGATGGGTCTGTATTGTAATTATGAACTGTATAAAGTTCTAGAGTTTGATACCTACAGTTAATTTGAGAAGGTTCATCTTTGGGGAAATAGGGCAGATTTTGAGGATGATGTTTATTGTAAAAATTCAAAACTGGAGAGACGTGCTTGTTGTATATGTTACTTACAAGGGTAAGGAAGAATGCTTATATCAGATGGTTTAGTGGACTGAGTCAATTGATCGAGTAGGAGTACATTCATGTGTTAAGTATATGTGGAAAAGAAACAGAGTTAATAGCTAAATTCTTTATTTTATGGAGATGATGGTGGACATGGTAAAAACAGAGTTTTTTCCGGCTATTCGAATGAAAATTGACAGATTACTGAAGATTACAAATGAATATAGATTCTATGATCTTGTGAAAGCAGTATACTGTATTAATCTGTGTATTAATAATAGATCTGTTTTGGAATCCTGTTTGGCATTAAATGCCTGCCTGATTGAATATGAGGAAAAGAGCGGTCAGAGAATTGAAACATTTGATGAATTCAGGAATTTTTTTGGCAAAATATATGACATCCTGAAACCTGGAATGGCGGATGATTACACTGTAGAAGATTTTGGAGAAGTACGGATTAGATATAACGATAAATTCTATCGTGTGATTATTGGGACTGGTCATAATAATGTTTTTGCTTGCCTTAATTTTTTGCCTACTTTAGCGAGAAAGACTTCGCATGAAGAGGAGCTTAGTTTGGCATTAGAGTATTCCTCAGGAGTTCTTGATTATTTTATTAAGGCAAATAAGAATGATGGTGTTGTGGAAAGAAGGTTTGTTCTTCCCTCAGAGGAATTATTTTATAAGGTGCAGAGATTCTTTAAGGAAGAGTACAAGAAATACAACATTCTTGAACTAGATTCTATGATAAAAAGCAATAAAACTATTATTGAAAAAAGTCATTTTGTATGTAGGGAAGATAATATTTATCCTTTATATAATGTCTCTTTGCTAATTGATTTATATGATATATGGGAGCATGAAATCGATTTTAAAGAACGGATTTCCGTTGCAAATGTTGGTATCATAGACAGAATTTACAGTCTATTTGAAACAGATCGCTCAAATAGATGTTTAATGTTTGCGCCAGCTATGATATTCCCGAATAAAAAACATGATTCAACTCAGAGAACGTATACCTTTATAGCAAAGGCGTCTCATGGAGTAGTTATTGCAATTAATGCAGATGAATATGAAGCAGGGAAGTTAGAAATGGAAATAGAACATATAGAGGAATATCATAAAAATGGTACGCTGCAAATCGCAGAAACATATAATCGCTTTGAGAAAGATAGACTAAGAGGGCTTTATATTCCCACCGATATGCCAATAGAATATTTAATTTACGATAGTTTTATGAATCCCAATCAGATGCACATATCTCTGGGAGAGGCAGGAAAGAAGGAAAGAAAAACCTGTACAGCACTGGATGTTATATATTATCTAAATTTTATGAATGACATAGATGAATTATTTGAATATTTATCGTATTCTAAAGAGAGAGATTACGAAAGATTATTTGGATTTGGAAGTGATGCCGCTTTGTATTTTACATGGAAAAATCAAGGACGGTATATTGCAAAGGGTGCAATTGTATTCAATATGCTTGATGTAGGATATGATACAGAAAATGAAGCTGTTGTCGACTATTTTCAAGAAGAATTGAAAGATTATCCATTTCACATGAAGGACTATCTTTTTCGGGAACCGTTTTCGTGGAAAATTGAAAAAAGAGATTTCGGTTTGTATGAATATACAGCTAAACATGGAATTGGATTTGGAGGAATATACTTTGCTCTGCCTCAAAATAATTATGTCTTTCTAACAAACAATTTGGAGTTTTACAAGGATGTAAAAGATTTTGGGGAATACCATCAATGGATACAATTGTTGGAGGAGATTGTAATAGAAGGATTTGCCTCGATAAAATGCATATTTGAGGACGATGGCGTAATCTGTAATACTGGAATACAAATGGTGTTTATGCCTGTTGAGTATGCTATTCATGCGGGACACGAATCTTTTCTGCATGAAGCCCGGATGTATGTATATAGTGATGCTCAATATTATAACTACAAGTGGATTATAAGATATGTTGTGAAAGATATAAAACGAGTTTTTGAGGATATTCAAGAGGCGAAAGATAGAAGTATAGAACTTAATATATTAAAAGAAATACTTTTGCCAATGTTGGTTAGAATGCCCGCTTTAGATGAATTGTTTGAAGCAGAAAAACAAAGAATTTCTCTTGATAAAAAGAAGGTGGGAGTCTTTTCGACTTCTGTAGAATATAAATGGGATAATAATGTACAGATTTTTTCTCCTGAGGAGTATCATTATCATGAAGTGCGGAAAAGAATAGCAAATGTTTGTTATGATAACATGATAAAACCGGGAACCTACCATGGACAGGAGGCAAATCAAATTATACGCACCATGCAAATGGCTATAATTGAAGATTTCGAGAGTGAAGTGTCAAAATATTCTTGGATTGAATTACATTGCCTGTTGCTTGATTATCATTCAACATTATTGCATGATATAAATATTAACTGGAAAAGATATGGATCATATTTTAACTTAGATGAGAAAAAAGATAAAGAAGTCAGAGATCGTATTATTGACCAAAGAGAAAATGCAAAGCGTGATGATAGAAATGTACTTTATCTTATAGAAACGAATTTATACCTGCACTGTGAATCCAAAACACTTGCAACAAGAGATGATATAAATCTTTTATTAGCATATGCTAATTGGCTAGTAGTCTTAAATGATGTGGCAGATATGTGCTACTTTGCAGATAGCGAAGCCTATTTAGAAATAACAGATGAATATGTAGTGGATACATTATCAGACAATCATGATGACGAGGAAATAAATGGTTTGTATCATAGGGTATATTCATATTCAGAAGGGTTGAAGCGGAATCATGAAACAGATTCAAAATATCTTGAAAAGGTGAAGGAAACATTTAAGGAAGATATGGGAGTTGCTCTCCAGGACTTTTTGGATATCTTATCGTATTTCAGTTATTCATTTTCTGGAGAAATCGTTAAAAAGGTTGGTAATAATGTATTCAGAGCACCTATGAAAGAACTGTTGAGTGATTTCCTAATGCAAATGAATGGTATTATTACAGAAGAAGATGCGACGAGTCTTTTTAACTATTTAGAGGTGTCATTTCAAAATCTTAAGACAGAAAATGGTAAGGCGGATTTTTATCTCCCAATCGGTAAAAGAAGAACAAGAGATACCAGATTTGAATTAATGCCACTTGTAAGCACTAATGGAGATATTATATTTTCACCTATTACAATGGATCATTTGAAAAAAGATTGGCTCAATGGAATAATGGATTTCGTTTTACCATATGAAATTGGCATGATGAAAACGAAACAATTGATACTGGAGTGGAAAAATTCGTATGAGAAACAGATAGTTTATGACATAGCGAATTTATTTAAGAATAATAAATTTGATATTGTAAAGACGAATTTTGAGTTGATGAAATTAAATAAATCTCATCCGCAGTGGCTTGGAGATTATGATGTGTTCGCTGTAAATGTTGAGAATAAGTCTATCTGGATTGTAGAATGTAAAGTGATTGAAAAAGTAGCTACTTTTTATGACATGTATCGTCAGCAGAATAGATTTTTCAATGAACATAAAGAAGATGAGAAGTTTCAAAGAAGAATTGATTATTTACATGAGAATGTCGATCAAGTTATCCAGCAATTGGGATACACAGAATATACCGGCTATAAAGTAATACCATATATGTGCATGAATAAGGTGTTAGTTTCGAGATATAAAAAAGTTGCATTTCCTATAGTGTCGTACCTTGAATTGGAAGAACTTATTTCAGGTGTACATACTTTGATGTCATAGAACTTGATGAGAATATGAAATTAATTATTGAAGCCGCCAAGGTGGCTTTTAGAGAAATCTGGGATAGTATTATGGACGGAATTTTGGGGGATATTGCTGCTGAGAAAATGCAACTAATTATTATATTGTATCAAGATTAAATCTTGCCATCTCAGGAATAATTCTTGTAAAGGCGTATTTCGTATGGTATACTATTAAAATCAGATGCGTTTAGATAAACCTGGTATGGAAGATGGAGGTTGAAAATGGCCATCAGTTATAAAAAATTATGGAAGCTTTTAATCGATAAGGACATGAAGAAAAAGGATTTACAGAAAGCTGCTGGTATCAGTGCAGCATCCATTACAAAGCTGGGGAAAAATGAAAACATCAACACAGAAATCATAGAAAAGATTTGTATTGCTTTGCAATGTGATATCAGCGACATCATGGAAATGGTTGATGAAGATTGAGGATATCATTGTTTTGTTTGAGAAATACAGTTTGTTTTTGGATGCCGTTCCGGGAGGATAAGCATGTATGTTTGAGAAAGATAAATTCGCCCTGCGCGATGCCAGTCCATATAATGCTGCCATCACGAGAGAACAGTTTCTGTTTTATGAAGTGCGCACCACGGCAAAGCTGGTCTGCGAGGGACTAAGCAATGATGAAATCGTGAAGCGTATTGTAAAGGAGAACCTGTTCCAATATCCCACGGAGAAATCCGTGAAAAAGATGGCGCTGGCCTGCCTCCGCAGATTGGATGCGCTGGAGGATAGCACGCTTGTGCAGGCGATAGCCACACAGCCTAGCGATGTTTCCAAGCAGATCTGCCTGTATGCGATGATGCGCCAGTACCGCTTGGTCTGGGAATTTATGCTGACGGTGGTGGGCTCAAAGTACAGATTATTGGACACCTCGTTTGGTAAGATAGATTTGAATGGATTTTTCATGCGCTTGCAGGAGCAGGATGACTGGGTTGCCACGTGGAGCGACTCCACTATCACGAAACTGAAGCAGGTACTCCAGAAGATACTGGTGGAGAATGAGTACCTCGATAGCATCGGCACGGATCACTTGAATCCGGTGCTGATCAGTCCGCTGCTGGAGAACGCAATCCGGGCATCCGGTCAGGAGCTGGCGCTTCCGGCCTTCAACTGTCTGAACTAAGGAGGATCGTGCATATGAGCGATTTAATGGAACGTCTTGACAGCCTGCGGGCATTGATACGGGAACCGGAGTTTTTGGAAGGCAAGGGCCTGTCTAATGAAGTAAATATCCGGATCTTCTGCTATGACCCGAAAGACGAGATGGCCATCCGGCATTTCACAGAGAAGCTGATGACTAACCAGAGTCTCAGCTGCCACTTGATCGAATACAACCTTTACAAGGTATTTCTCTCCATCTGTGATGATAAAAGGATTACGGACCGGGTCGCCCAGCAGGAAGAGAAAAAAGGAAAGCAGTTTGTGCTTGATCAAATGAAACGTATGGCCAACAACATGGCCTTCATAGGAAAGATGCAGTACGAGCCTCACGAGCCAGGCGATGTAATCCTGATCACCGGCGTCGGGGAAGCATTCCCGTTCATCCGAGTCCATGCCCTGCTGGATGCCATGCAGCCGTACTTCTCGGATGTTCCCGTGTTGGTGATGTATCCGGGAACCTTCGATGGCCGCTATGTGAAACTGTTTGATAAGCTGACGCCGAATCCGTACTACAGAGCGTTTAACGTGATATAGGGAAGGAGCCGCGACATGAGAATTCAATCGATGTTCAAGGACGACATCAACCGTAAGATCAACGGTGTCGTCAAAGTTGACCAGGATGAAAGCGACGTGCTCGTACAAGAGCTGAACGAGTATGTCATCACCAGAGAGCTGAAGAAGCATTTCATCACCTTCTTCAACAACTACATCGAGTCTTTCGACGAGACCACTGCCGATATCGGTGTTTGGATCTCCGGCTTCTTCGGAAGTGGTAAATCTCACTTCTTGAAGATGCTGTCCTATCTGCTGGAAAACAAAGAGGTTCAGGGCGTGAAGACCGTGGAACGGTTCCGGGTGAAGTTTGCTGACGATCCGGCTACCTTCATGCTGATTGACCGAGCCACGAAAGGCCGGACGGATACGATCCTTTTCAACATAGACATTGAGGGCTCCATCAACAAGGACAAGACTGCTGTGCTTCGTGTCTTCGCCAAGATGTTCTATAACTACCTTGGTTTCTATGGGGAGAACCTGAAGGTCGCCAAGTTGGAACAGTTCATTGCAAAGAAGGGCAAAACAGAGGAATTCCGGTGCGTGTTCGAGGAGAAGAATGGTGCGCCCTGGCTGGAGTCCCGCGATGCCTATGCCTTCTTCGAGGACGATGTAGTCGCCACCCTGCAGGAAGTGCTCGGCATGAGTGAGCAAGCTGCCACTAACTGGTTCAATGGTACCGAGACTGTAGAGATGTCGATTGCCCAGCTCGTTTCTGAGATCAAGGAGTATGTGGACGCGCAGCCTCGTGACTTCCGGCTTCTGTTTATGATCGACGAGGTCGGCCAGTATGTCGGCGGTGATACAGATATGTTGATCAACCTGCAGTCCCTCGTGGAGAAGATTGGCAGCGAGTGCGGCGGCAAAGTCTGGGTGGTCTGTACCGGACAGGAGGCCATCGACGAGATTATCAAGGCCCGTGAGAATGAATTTTCCCGTATTCAGGCCCGCTTCAAGACCCGCCTGTCTCTGTCCTCCTCCTCTGCGGATGAGGTTATCCAGAAGCGCATCCTTTTGAAGACAGACGAGGCCGGGCATAATCTGGAGCAGGTGTATGCTGCCAACGACTCCGTGTTGCGGAACCTGTTCTCCTTCACCGATGCCATTCTGGATATCAAAGGTTATACCGGCGCTGGCGAGTTCGCTAAGAACTTCCCGTTTGTGCCGTACCAGTTTATTCTTATGCAGAAGGTCTTTGCTGAGATCCGCAAGCACGGTAACTCCGGCAAGCACCTTTCCGGCGGTGAACGTTCCATGCTGTCCGGATTCCAGGAGGCTGCCCAGAAGATCGAGGATAAGGACGAGTACGCGTTGGCTCCGTTTTGCCTTTTTTACGATACCGTTCACACTTTCCTTGACAGTTCTATCCGGCGTGTAATCGAGCGCTGTGAACGTGCTGCTGTCGACGGCAATGGCATCGAAACGCAGGATGTGGACGTGCTGAAGTTGCTGTATCTGGTTCGCTATGTGGATGATGTGAAAGCAAACCTTGATAACATCGTCATCCTGATGGCGGACGACATCCGGCTGGATAAGATCACCATGCGTGAGCAGGTGCGCGGTTCTCTGGATCGCTTGATGAGCCAGAACTATATCGGACGCACCGGCGATACATACAACTTCCTGACCGACGAGGAACAGGATATCCAGCGTGAAATTAAGAATACTCCTGTGGCGATGGCGGACATTGTGGGCCGTATCGCGCAGATGATTTTTGCGGACATTTATACCACGAAGAAGTTCCGCTATGGCAAGTATGATTTTGCATTTGACCAGATGGTAGATGGGCAGGCGGTCGGTGCGCTGACCGGCGGCATGATGCTGCGTGTCCTGACCGTGGCCACCGATCCCACGGAGAAGAATGAGCTGCGGCTGATGGCTGAGTCCTCCGGGCAGGCCATCGTGGTACTGGGGGAGAATCCTTATTACGAGTCACTCGAAAGCGCTATGAAGATCCGCAAGTACGTGAAGCAGCGCAATGTAGCGCAGCTGCCCAAGTCTGTGCAGGACATTATCCGCGATCAGCAGGACGAGGCCGGAAAGTATGAGCTGACCGCAGCCGAGGATTTGAAAAAAGCCATTGCAGAAGCGGAGTTCTATGTGGACGGCGAACACATCGAGATCAAGGGCGGCGATGCCAAGAGCAAGATCGACCAGGCGCTGGAGTATCTCGTAGCCCATGTGTACAGCGACCTTGGCCTGATCACCAAGTTCGCGGAGACCGACGCCGACATTTATAAGATCCTCCACGGCGAGGAGCAGTATATTCCGGGCACTGAGCCCAACCGTGACGCGGCTGCCAAGGTAGAGAAGTATCTGGAGATCCAGTTCAACCAGAATCTACCAACCACCATGTCTGACCTGCAGGATCGATTCCAGAAGAAGCCTTATGGATGGCGCGAGATCGACATCGCGGCGGTCGTGGCCATGCTGATTTATGACCAGAAAGTTACCATCAAATATGGCGGCGCGACCATCCAGCCCAGCGATCCTAAACTTCCGGATATGCTCCGCAAGAAGAGCGAGATTGGTAAGACATCCATCTCCAAGCGGCTGGTCGTTTCTATTCGGAAGATCCGGGAGGTCCGTGATTTCCTACATGACTTCTTTGATGAGATGGACGTTCCGGAGGATGAGGACGGCCTGATCGCCCATATCGTGGAGAGGTTCAACGGTGAGCTGGACCACTACACCAAGCTGGATGCCCGTTATGACGGCCACAAGTATCCGGATCAGGGCAAGGTCAAGCAGGCCATCGCTCTGATTAAGGATGTCCTGTCCCAGCAGAAGGACAACACGGCGCTGATCCAGCGAGTCATCGACCGGGAGGACACCCTCTACGATATGCGCGACGAGATGCAGGAGATCGAGGAGTTCTTCAAGACCCGCGTAACTTTATTCGATGCCGCTGTTCAGTACGAGCGGGATCTTGCGGTAGACCACGACTACATTGCCAAGAACGACGAGGCCCATCAGGCGCTGAATCAGATCCGCCTGATCACCATGATGCCCACCGGCGGCAAGTTCCGGTATGACCGCATCCCGGAGCTGAATGACCTCATGGCAAAGGTGAAAGCCTCCCATGGTAAGATGCTGGATGCTAAGCGCGAAGAACTGCTGGAGATCGTCCGTCAGTGCATGGAGGAAATCCATACGCTGGCCGGAGACAAAAGCGCGGCCAGAAACATCTCCAACGCGGCGGACAACTACTTTACCCAGAAGCAGCAGCAGATCGCGTCCTACCAGACGCTGGCCTTGCTGGATGGCCTGGTGCCGCCGATCTGGCAGTACAAGGATGATACCGTCAGCCGGATCGAAACGATTGTGAATCCGCCGGTGAAGCCACAGCCGCCGCAGCCCGGTCCTGTACCGCAGCCGAAGAAGGAAGTCATCAAGGCCATCCACCGGCAGGCGATGTTCCCGGCGAAGACCTTGAAGTCTGAAGAAGAGATCGACGCCTACGTCGAGAAGATTCGTATCAACATGAAGCAGCTGCTGAAGGGATGCGATGGCATCAAGCTGAGCTAAATAGCCTGCTAATAAAAAGTCAAGTATAAATTGAAAAAATTTTGTGTTTGATTTTAAGGTATCAAAACAAGACCACCTGTATTAGCCGGTTTGGAAAGGAGTATGCTGAATTGATTCAATTCATTTTTTCCTGCGCAGCCAGACAAGCCTTGACTTTCCCGTAATAGATCCGCAGGAACTTGTTCGCGCCGGCAGTCATATAGACATTGTACGGCTTACCCTCGGAGCGCTTCCTGTCGAGAAAATGGTAAACCGCGTCATCCGGCTTCGTCTGCAGCAGGACCGACATGACCAGGAACAGGGTTCGTCTCAAACGGGCGGAACCGCATTTTGACGACCGGTTACTTTTTGAAATGTGCTTTCCGGATTCATCCACGCCGGGATCGACACCCGCAAAAGCTGTGATGGCCTCCCTGTGGGTGAACCTTGAGACGTCTCCGATCTCAGCGATGAGCTGCGGTCCCAGGGCCTTCCCGACGCCGCACATGGCCATGACCGTATCGTATTCCGGAAGTGTGGATGCAAGTTCATTCATCTCGCGACGGATGCGGACGGTGGTCTCGGTGAGCGTGCGGAGCTGGCGGATGCCCATTTCGATGAGGTCCTTATAGGATTTTTCCTTTGGGAACACCGCAACAAGTTCCTTGGAAGCCTCGAAAAGCTCCTTTGCCTTCGCCTCGCTGAAGTTATAGCCTTCCCTCCTGCAGAAGGCCATGTAACGCCCGGTGAAGGTTTTCAGGCCGGCTTTGCGGACACAGTCGACATGCCAGAAGGAAGCGGCAAAGTCGACCCATTTCTCAGAACCGTCCTCGCGGGCGGGGCTGGAGAAAAGGGAGTTCACGCCCGGATAAGTCATATCCAGGAGCGAGATGAGGTTGTTCCTGGCAGCGATCTTCTGTTTGGTAAAGAAGTCCATCTGCGCGTTGAGTGTTTTAAGCTGGGTCCGAATGTTATCCATAGGAGAATACTCTCGCAGATCGGCCCAGTTGTCAAGAGTGTAGCGGGCGATCTTTTTGGAATCAGCGGGATCGGACTTGACCTTGCGGATGGAGTTGCTGCCAAAGTTGCGGATGAGGTGTGGGTTGACAGCGGCGACGAAGATGCCGGCGTCAGCCAGGCAGCGAAGGACGGGCTCGTGATAGCGGCCGGTGCATTCCATGACGGCCCTGGTATCGCCGTCAAGGGAGAGGATGTAATCCTTAAGGCCGTTCAGTCCGCTGAAAGAGTGGGTCACATCAAAGGGTTTCCTGAGGGAGACGCCGCCGGGCTGCAGGACCGTCACGGTGCTCTTACCCTTTGAGACATCAATACCGATTGCGTTCAACATGGTCGTACCTCCGAAAGAGAGAATTGCATGGTACCAGCGGTTATCCATTGCCGATTCAATCTCCTGGGGTATTACGCGGACATGCGGGAGGCAGTCCAACCTGCGTAAATCGAACAGCTGCAAATGGAAGGCTGGCTGACAGGCTTATTCACGGACACCAAATGGTCCAAGGAGGATACCGTCACACCAATGCCCCACCATTATACAGCTTAAGCAATGAAACGGTTAGTCCTAACTGGCTGTTAGGTATCTAACCACCACAACTTTATTGTAGGAGGAGGTATTCAGTGAATTATTCATATTATGATTTGGGACAAGTAAAGGGCGGCAAAATCGTGGAGGTCACTCTTACAAAAGCAGCTAATGTCAAACTCATGGATTCTTCCAATTATTCCAACTACAAGAATGGAAGACGTCATCAGTACTATGGCGGATATGTTAAAAGAAGCCCGTTTAGGATCACTGTTCCACGTTCTGGCCATTGGTATGTAACTATCGATCTTGGAGGCTATGCTGGTAGTTTGCGCCATAGTGTGCAGGTGCTGCCAGGCATACTCCCCACTGCAAGAGAAATCCTGCCTCTGGCACAGGTTCCCAACCTGTATGTTGATTCATCTGGTTCTGCGAAGGAATATGATGTATTCATTTCTCATGCTTCTGAAGATAAAGATGCGGTTGTCCGTCCTCTTGCAAACGCACTGCGTAATAGTGGCTTAAACGTATGGTATGATGAGTTTGAGTTGAAAATCGGCGATAGCCTTAGAAGAAAAATAGATCAGGGCTTGGCCAAGAGCCGTTTTGGTATTGTCGTCATTTCACGTTCTTTCATTAAAAAAGGATGGACAAACTATGAGTTGGATGGTTTAATGACAAAAGCTGTTTCTGGTCAGCAAATACTTTTGCCAATTTGGCATGACATTACCAAGCAGGAAGTTATAGACTACAGTCCTTCTTTAGCAGATAAGGTGGCCAGGAATACAAGCCAAGAAACGATTGAAGAAATCGCTGCAGAAATCGCGGAGTTGATACATAGCAACTGAAGAATATGTATCGGAGGATAGCGTACCATGGATAAGAACGCCATTAAGAAATATGCAGTCTGGGCAAGGCGTGAGCTGATCGAGCGCGTCTCTCAGCGCGCTATGATATATGGGATCACCGCAAAGGATGCCGGTGATCTGAATGCAGAAAGTGTGAACGGTCATCTACTGTCGCAGGCTGAGAAGCGGCAGCGGCAGGCGCTGATTCGCAGCATCAAGGAAAAAGGCTATGAGCAGGTCATGGAGGAAGTGGCCTACACCTGGTTTAACCGCTTTGCCGCCCTACGGTTCATGGAGGTCAACCGCTACCTGCCCTCCCACATCCGCGTGTTCACCAACGATGCCGGGGAGTTCAAGCCGCAGATCCTTGCCGAGGCGATCCGTCTGGAGCTGGATGGTTTGGACATGAACAAGGTCTATGAGCTGGAGAGCGCCAACAAGAGCGAGGAGCTGTTCAAGTATCTTCTGATCGTGCAGTGCAATGCCCTGAACAGCATCCTGCCTGGAATGTTTCAGCGGATTGAGGACTATACCGAACTGTTACTCCCGGACTATCTGCTCCGCGTGGGTAGCGTGATCGAACGGATGGTTGCAATGATCCCGGAGGAGGACTGGACCGATCAGGTGCAGATCATCGGCTGGCTGTATCAGTATTACAACACCGAGCCGAAGGATAAGGTCTTTGCCGACTTGAAGAAGAACATCAAGATCACCAAAGAGAATATTCCTGCGGCTACACAGCTTTTTACGCCGGACTGGATCGTCCATTACATGGTCGAGAACAGCCTTGGTCGTCTGTGGCTGGAGGGACATCCCAATGACACCCTAAAATCTGAATGGAAGTATTATCTGGATGAGGCTGAGCAGGAGCCAGAGGTACAGGCGCAGCTTGCCGCCATCCGGAAGGAATATGCCGTTCTGAAACCGGAGGAAATCCGTGTCATCGATCCCTGCATGGGTTCCGGCCACATACTCTGCGTTCTCTTTGATGTGCTCGTCCGTATCTATGAGGACTACGGCTATCCCGCACGCGAGGCGGCAGTCAAGATCGTGGAGAATAACCTGTGGGGATTGGACATCGACGAGCGTGCGGCGCAGCTGTCCTATTTTGCCGTGATGATGAAGGCGCGGCAGTACGACCGGCGGTTCTTTGCCCGTAAGGTGCAGCCGCATGTGTATGCTATTCACGAGACAAATGCCTTTGGCGGTTCTTATAAACAGGCGATGGGCGATTTCCTGCTTTCCAAGGAGCATCAGGAAACGTTGCAGTATTTAATGGATGCCTTCGTCGATGCAAAAGAATATGGATCCATTTTTCAGATAGAAAATCGGGATTATGCTGGTCTCAAAGAGGCGTGGGATCTCACGTGGTCACAGACGGCAGAGAATGTCAGCTTGACTCTGTGGTCCGCCGCTTTGGCACCAGAGTTGCCGCATTTGATTGAGCAGGCGATTGCTTTGTCTCAAAAGTATGACGTGGTTGTGACGAACCCGCCGTATATGGGCGCGGGGAATATGAACGCCAAGCTTGCAGAGTATGTAAAAAAGTATTATCCGATCTCAAAGTCGGATTTGAGCACAGCGTTTATGGAGAAAATGCTTTCTCTGTGCAAGCCCAACAGCTTTATGGCGATGATAAATATACCGGTTTGGATGTTCCTTTCCAGCTATGAACGGCTGCGTGAAAAACTCATACAGGGAAATACATTCATTTCAATGGTTCACCCGGGACGGGGCATATTCGGCTCCGATTTTGGAACGACAGCGTTTGTTATTGGAAGAGCACATATTCAAAACTATATCGGACAATATCGCCGCCTGTTTGAAAAACAGGGCGAGGTTGAAAGCATCGAAGTTCGGGAACGGCGTTTTTTGGGGGGCTGTGGGAAGTTCTTTGCCAAGCAGTCCAACTTCTCCAAAATCCCCGGTTCGCCGGTGGCGTATTGGGTGAGTGAGAAGTTTATTGAAATATTCTCTCATCCAAATAATATAGGCATGATTTGTTATCCCCGGCAAGGGCTACACACGGGCAATAATGATATTTATTTTCGCCTTTGGCATGAAGTTCACCTAAATAGAATTCTCTTGTCTGAAACTGAAGAATGGCAAGAAGGAAAAAAGTGGGCAAAATTAAACAAAGGCGGTAGTTATAGGAAATGGTATGGAAATAGAGACTATATTATTAATTGGGAAAATAATGGACATGAAATTAAAAATAATGGTCGATCAGTAGGGGCATCTAATTCAACATTTCTCAAAAATATGATAGGGTTTACTGATATTACATCATATAAGCCTTCTTTTAGGTATTATGGAAGGGGCTTTGTTTATGATGTTTCTGGCCCGTCAATGTTTAATGGTGAGTCAATTGTATCAAATCAGTATTTGCTGGGACTATTGAATAGTAAAATTTGTGATGAAGTTATGCTAATTTTAAGTCCAACGATTCACATGAATCAAACTGCGTTAAGTCGTATTTCAATAATTCAATATAATACAGATTATATTGAAAAAATGACAAATGATTGCATCTCTCTCTCGCGCGCCGACTGGGATGCCTTCGAGACCTCCTGGGATTTCCAGCGCCACCCGCTGGTTCGCTGGTCACGACAGCTTTACGATGCCACCTCCATCGGTGCCACGATGGCCCACTACTACGGTGGGCATCCGAAGGTGAGCTGTCCGCTAGAACTGTGCTTTATGCTCTGGCAAGGGGAATGTGAGGAGCGATTCCGGACCCTCAAATCCAATGAGGAAGAGCTCAACCGTATCTTCATCGACATCTACGGCTTGCAGGACGAGCTGACCCCAGAGGTGGAGGACAGAGACGTAACCGTGCGCCGCGCCGATCTCGACCGGGATATCCGCTCGCTGATTTCTTATGCAGTAGGGTGTATGTTCGGGCGCTATTCACTGGACAAGCCGGGGCTTGTCTATGCCGGTGGGGAGTGGGACACCACCCAGTATGGCTCCTTCCTCCCGGACAAGGACAACATCATTCCCATCTGCGACGATGACTATTTTGAGGATGACATCACAGGCAAGTTTATTAAATGGGTAGAAATAGTTTTCGGAAAGGACACGCTGGAGGAAAACCTGAAATTCATCGCTGATGCCCTTGGCGGCAAAGGTTCTTCCCGTGAAGTCATCCGGAATTACTTCCTGGGTGACTTCTATGCTGATCATCTGAAGGCCTATCAGAAACGTCCAATTTACTGGCTCTTTGACAGCGGCAAGAGGAACGGCTTCAAGTGCCTGATTTATATGCACCGCTATCAGCCGGATACCATCGCCCGCATCCGCACGGATTATGTCCATGAGCAGCAATCCCGGTATCGCACGGCTGTCGCCGATCTGGAGCAGCGCATCCATGGCGCGTCTACTTCTGAACGGGTGAAATTGAACAAACAGCTCCAAAAGCTACAGGCACAGGCCGAGGAGATCCGGGTATATGAAGAAAAAATCCATCATCTCGCCGACCAGATGATTAGCATTGACCTGGATGATGGTGTCAAGCATAATTATGAGATATTCAAAGATGTCTTGGCAAAAATAAAGTAAGATACTTGTATACAAAAACAAGATTTTTTAGAATATTACCGATTGAAAAAGTATTTATTGAGCCAAGTATAATATATAATCAAATCTATAGAAGAGCGAAATCTATATTATTTGCAGATAAGGTGGTGTACAGGTATGAATTTAGAGCATGTTTCAATCAAGAATTTCAAAGGCTTAGAGAATATGGAACTTGAATTTACGCCGGGAGTAAATTTGCTGATTGGAGATAACGGAGTTGGGAAAACCTCTGTATTGGAAGCAATAGCAGTGGTTTTAGCAGGAATGTTAAAAGGACTCAAAGGAGTGCCGACAAAAAACATTCTGCAAAGCGATATACGATTTACTCTGGATGAAACAGGAGACGCTTCAACAGGAGTGCGCTATTGGTGCCCATCGGAGATTTCATGTACCATAAAAGATAATGGTATGGAATATAATTTGCGGAAGTGGCGCGAAGACGAGGCCGGGAATACGAGGACAAAGACAGAGGATACCGGAATTGTGAAATGGATGCAAAAACAATCCAATGATTTGAGTGCTGTACTGCCCTTGCTCTGCTTTCAAAGTGATGCGAGAGTATGGCAGATGCATCGCGGAGATTATGGAAAAGTGTTAAGGAAAAAGTTAGATGATCGGCGTTGCGGCTATATTGGCTGTCTGGATTATTCGCTGGATATGAAGGGGATTTTGGCATGGTGCTTGAAAATGGAGTTTAGCGCCTTTCAGAAAAATCAAAAGATAAAAGAATATGAGACATTTAAAATAATAGTGGCAGAATTTATGAAGAATATTGGCGATTTGGATGCTGTGCCGGAAATCTACTATTCCAGACAGTTAGATCAGATGGTTTATCGCGAAGGGAATCTGACGATGCCGGTATCTGATCTGAGCGCCGGTTATCAGTCTTTATTGTGGATCATTATGAATCTGGCATACAGATTGGCATTACTGAATTCTGAAAAAGCTGGGGATTGGAAAATGATGCCGGGGATTGTGTTGATTGATGAAATAGATATGCATTTACATCCGAAATGGCAATGGAATATTGTAAAGGCATTAGAAAAGACATTTCCGAGTATGCAGTTTATTTTAGCGACGCATTCTCCGCTTGTGATTTCCTCCTGTAAAAACGAGCATCTTCTGAGAATCGATGAAGATCAAGAAGTGCTTTATCTGGAGGATGCTTATGGCTATTCGGTTCAGGATGTTCTTACTTTGCGGCAGGGGACAACGGAAAAGCCCAAAGAAGTGAAAGAACTGGATAGTTTATTTGAAAAAGCGATCGATCGAAATGATTGGCAGAAGGCAGATAGTGTTATCAAGGAAATGGAAAAGATGTTAGGAGATAAGCATACGGATGTCCGTAGTGCAAGAGAAGAATTACAGTTGAATCGATGGGAGGAGGATTAAATGCTATATATTGAGAAGAAAACGCCTCCCAGAGAAATGGTGCGTAAAGTAAGTGAAATAAAAAGTAGTCCGGGATGGAAAGCGATAAAAAACGGAAATACCAGTGCTATTCGGAGTGAATTTGATAATCTTCCGAAAGATACGATACGGGAAAGTCTGCTTAAAGAACAACATTATTTATGCGCGTACTGTATGCGGAAAATTCAAAATAACGGTCAGTCTACGTCGATTGAACATTGGTTTCCTTTGAGCAAAAATAAAGACCAGGCGTTGGATTACGGAAATATGCTGGCTGTCTGCGATGGAGGGGAGAATTGGAAGGGGAGTGGCAAAAAAGTTTTATGCTGTGATGCCTGCAAAGCAGATGAAGTAAAATTGAACATTTCACCGTTAAATAAACAACAAATGGATAAAATAGCATATGGAAAAGACGGCTTTATACATACAAATCCATACGACCAAAAAATGGAGGAGGACCTTCGCGATATTTTGCGTTTAAATGGTCTATGGAAGAACGATGAATTTGTCGCTGACACCTCTACTGAGCTTATAAAGGGAAGAAAAGATACTTATCAGCGATATGAAAACTTTGTCAGGAAATTGGGTGAAGAGGGAAAATGCACTTCTTCCAACATAAAGAGGATAATAGATAAAATACAAAATGCTGAGCATAGACCAGAATATGCAGGGGTACTTCTCTACTTTTTCAATAAAAAGTATCAGTCGCTAGTAAAACGTGGGTTATAAACCGTGTATGAACAATGCAAAGCTGGTTGTGCTCACCGGAACCAATAACTTTGCAGAAAAAAATTCTGGAAGTAGATGATACCGCAAGCAACTATCTGGTATATAATCCCGATCTTCATGATCTGTTCGGTTCTGTTATGAAGAAAGTGGAGGGACTGTATAAGAATCTGTTTCTGGGACAGATGCAGATGTATGTGCATTATCATTCAGATTCGCTACGCACTGAGTAGCGAATCTGATCGGAAAGGGAGACACATAGAATGGATGCCGATAAAATAATACAGGACTTGAACCGTCGGTTTGCGGCACCGCTGCCGGAGTTCTATAAGCGCCGGATCGTCGCCTGGATCGACGAGGATCAGGAATTTGCGGACAAGCTGGACGAGATCACAATCAACGGGGCCAAGGTCGTCGCACTCACCGGCACCAACAACTTCTATATAAAAAAGTTGCTGGCGGTGGATGATCCCACCAGCAACTATCTGGTGTATCGTTCCTTTGCCTATGAGTCCGACGAGGATAACTGGCTTCTGGATGTGGAGCTGTACGGAGAGGAATTCCGTGCCGATCTGGTCTCCCTGTGGATGGACGAAATGGGCATTCCGCAGACGCCTGCGCTCCGGAGTGGTTTCAAGCAGTACCGGAAGTTCTTTAATGCGCAGGCTCGCCGGAACAAGGTGTCCGCCCAGCCGGTCACTCCGGCCACACCTGCCCAGCTGCAGATGGCCATTATGGCAGCGCTGGCGGGATTGAAGGATGCTAAGCCGAACGCCATCATCAAGGCCGTGCTGCAGGCCGGGCTCCAGAAGGACAGCAATACTGTCTATCGGGAGTTCGTGAACTACGGTATCGAAGAGGCCTTTTGGCGGATGGCAGCACAGGGCACCGGGTATCAGGACGTGGATACCGATCTCGCTCAACTGGCTACGCATATCCTGTTGACGGCATCCACCCGGACGATGCGGCAGGAGTTCCTTGCGGGATTGCAAATGTTCATCTCCTCCGCACATCAGGCGTATTGCTACGACTTTGTGTCCGATTGGATTCACAGCGAGGATGCCGGGGACATCTATGTCATCGCCGAGCGTGTGGAGGGCGAGCTGAAGCTGCACCAGCGCTTTATGAAACTGCAGGTGGCTGATCTGGTGGAGACCGAAGTCTTCCCGTGCGTCAATGAGGTCATCCTTGTGAAACTGATGACAGAGATCAGCGATCATATCATTGACGTGAACACGATCACCCAGACTGTGGAGAAACGCCGTACCTGTGTCTGGTACGACGATATGAAGAACTACTATGAAGGCATCCTGCAGGTGGCGAAAATGCAGGCCTTCTTCAAAGAACATTCCGCTGGGTTCCATACTGTGGAGCCTGCGAAGGTGTGGAAGGAATATACGACGGAATATTATATCATGGACACCTATTACCGGGAGTTCCATAAAAGCTATTCCGAGAGCCTGAAGAATTACCATGAGGAGCTGTCCGATCTGTTCACCCATGTAATGGAGAAGGTCGAAGGGCTCTATACCACCTGGTTCCTTGGCCAGCTGGGCAACAACTGGTCAGACGCCTGCGCGGACAATCTGCGCGAGTATGGCCGGGTGTTGGAGGTGCCGCAGCAGACAGATTTTTACCGCCGACAGGTGGCGGCTTCTGACAGCAAGGTATATGTGATCATCTCCGACGCTTTGCGGTACGAGGTAGCGGCTACCCTCGCGGAGCAGCTGCAGCGGGAAACGCAAGCCAAGGTGGATCTGAAGTCCATGCAGGCAGTGTTCCCGACCATTACGAAGTTCGGTATGGCCGCACTGCTGCCGCATGAAGCACTCTCAGTTAAACTGAGAACTGGTAAAACGGATCGACTGGAGGTACTGGCAGACGGACAATCCACGGAGGCCAGCAATCGTGATAAGCTCCTGAAGGCAGCTGACAAGGCCAGCGTAGCTCTCAAGTACAGGGACATCATTGGTATGAAGCGTGCCGACAGGCAGGCACTCATCAAAGGCATGAATGTGGTCTATATTTACCACGATACCATCGACGAGGCCGGTCATCTGGAAAGCTCCATTTTCAGCGCCTGTGATACGGCGATTGAAGAAATCAAGAATATGGTCCGCATCATCGCCAATGAATGGGGCGGCGCAAATATCCTGATCACGGCTGACCACGGCTTTCTGTATACCTACAGTCCCCTCAATGAGGATGACAAGATGGACAAGACCGGGTTTGTCGACAGGATCGTTGAATACGGTAGGCGATTTGCCATCATGATGAAGGATTCCGACCCGGATTATCTACAGAGAGTCAAGTTCCTCGAGGGTAATACCGGGTACAGTGGTTTTGCGCCAAGAGAGAATATTCGCATCAAGATGACCGGAGCCGGATTGAACTTCGTGCACGGAGGCATCAGCCTGCAGGAAATGGTCGTGCCGGTGATCGAATACCACTTCCTGCGGAATCAGTCGAAAGAATATAAGAAGAACAAGAGCAAGTATGACACGAAGCCTGTGGAGATCAGCCTGCTCTCTGCCAATCGGAAGATCAGCAACATGATCTTTTCTCTGAACTTCTATCAGAAGGACGCGGTCAGTGGCAATCGGGAGGCAGCGATCTATCAGCTGTACTTTACAGATAGCAGTGGAAAATCCATCAGTGATGTCCAGAAGATTATTGCGGACAAAACCAGCGACAACGGGCAGGACCGCACGTTCCGGTGCAGCTTCAACCTGAAATCGCTGAAATATAGCAATACAGACACCTACTATCTCGTGATCGCGGATGAGAACGGACTGCAGGTGCAGCGCGAAGAATTCCAGATCGACATTGCATTTGCAGTGGATGAGTTCGACTTCTTCGGTTAAGGAGGAACGTCATGGATCAGCACATGGAGGGTACGATGGATACCCGTGAAATCATCAAGGGCAAGCTCCGCGAGTGTTTCGACGGAAAAATAGTCCGAAAAGACCTCACCAAGAAAATCAAGGAAGGGGCCAACGTACCCGTCTATGTCCTTGAGTTCCTTCTGGGGCAGTATTGCAGCTCCGATGATGAAGAAGTCATCGAAAAGGGCGTCGAGAATGTGAAGCGGATTCTGGCGGATAACTTTGTGCGTCCGGATGAAGCACAGAAGATCCTCTCCGTGCTCCGTGCCCGTGGCAGCTATACCGTCATCGACAAGATCACGGTCAGCTTGAATATTAAGCGCGATGCCTATGAAGCCGAGTTCTCCAATCTCGGCTTGAAGACCGTGCCTATTGCCGATGAGTATCCGGAGAAGTTCGACCGGCTGCTCTGTGGCGGCATTTGGTGCATTGTGCAGCTGGATTATGAGTTTATCGAGGAAGATAAGAAGAATGGCAATCCGATTCAGATCCGTAAGTTGACGCCGATCCAGATGCCCCACGTGGATATCAACGAGCTGAAACAGGGCCGGAAGGCGTTCACCAAGGAAGAGTGGATAGATGTTCTGTTACGCTCCATCGGTATGGAGCCGGATACCCTGACGGACCGCGAGAAGTGGCTACTCCTGGCGCGTATGATTCCGTTGGTGGAGAACAACTTCAACTTGTGTGAGCTGGGCCCCCGGAGCACGGGCAAGAGCCATCTATATAAAGAAATTTCGCCCAACAGCATCCTGGTCTCCGGAGGTCAGACGACCGTGGCCAACCTGTTCTACAACATGGGCCGAAAGACAGTCGGCCTTGTCGGACTGTGGGACTGCGTGGCCTTTGACGAGGTGGCAGGTATCAGTTTCAAGGATAAAGATGGCATTCAGATCATGAAGGACTATATGGCCTCCGGTTCCTTCGCCCGTGGCAAGGAGGAGAAAGCCGCCAGTGCTTCAATGGTATTCGTGGGTAACATCAATCAGAGTGTGGACGTCCTGCTGAAGACCAGTAGCTTATTCGATCCCTTTCCTCGGGAGATGGGCACCGATACGGCCTTCCTTGATCGTATGCATTGTTATATTCCCGGCTGGGAGATCCCGAAGTTCCGTCCGGAACATTTCACCGATGACTATGGATTCATCACGGACTATCTGGCTGAATTTATCCGTGAGCTACGGAAGGAACAGTACGGCGATGCATTGGATCATTACTTTCATCTGGGCAAGAACCTGAACCAGCGCGATACCATTGCAGTCCGGAAGATGGTCGGCGGTTTTATCAAGCTGCTGTATCCAGACGGTGAATACACGAAGGAACAGCTGGAAGAAATCCTTAAATTGGCGTTGGAGATGCGTCGGCGCGTGAAAGAGCAGCTGAAGAAGCTTGGCGGCATGGAGTTTTATGACGTCAACTTTTCCTACATAGATAACGAGACCTTCGAGGAGCACTACGTCTCCGTTCCTGAGCAGGGCGGCGGAAAACTGATCCCGGAGGGCCTTTGCAATCCCGGTCAGGTTTACACTGTCGGCCAGGGGAAATCCGGCATGATCGGTGTCTTCCGTTTGGAGAGCCAGATGCTTCCTGGCAGCGGCAAGTTTGAGCGGACTGGCATTGGCACAGATCGCGATGCCCGTGAATCCTCCAATACCGCTTTCAACTTCCTGAAGGCCAATGGAAACCGGATCAGCGGGTCCATTAGTACGACTACGAAGGACTATATCGTCAACTATCAGGATCTGCAGGGCATCGGGATGACCGGCAAGTTGGCACTCCCGACGTTGATTGCACTGTGCTCCATTGCACTGAGCAAGCCGATCTTGAGTTCGATGGCAGTGCTCGGCGAGATCAGCATCAGCGGCACAATGATCAAGGTGGACGAGCTGGCTAATGCGCTGCAGGTATGCCTCGACAGTGGAGCCAAAAAAGTGCTCTTGCCGATCACTTCGGCGGCGGATCTCGGCACCGTCCCAGCAGATTTGATCGGCTGTTTCAACCTCATCTTTTACAGCAGCGCGGAAGATGCAGTATTTAAAGCGCTGGGCGTAGAGTAAAGGAAGGAGAGCTGACATGGCACAGTTTGACGTAAATAGTACATCGGTTGAAAACATCATCAGCTCGATTAAGGCTGGTGAAATCGCTATCCCGGAGATCCAGCGTCCCTTCGTATGGGACGGCTCCAAGGTTCGCGATTTGATGGATTCTCTGTATAAGGGATTTCCGGTCGGGTATATCATCGTCTGGAAGAATCCGGACATTCGCCTGAAAGACGGAACGGTGTCATCCGGAAAGAAAATCTTGATCGACGGTCAGCAGCGTATAACCGCTATTCAGGCGGCAGTCGTTGGGCAGGAGGTTGTGGACTCCTATTACAAAAAGAAGCGTATCACCATTGCCTTCAATCCCATCGATGAAGTGTTCGAGGTCTGCAACCCGGCTATCGAGAAGGATTCCAAGTGGATTCGTGACATTTCGGAGGTCTTTGATGTCGGTTTTGACGCGTGGGAGTTTGTCAACCGGTACTGCGAGACCAACGGTATGGCCGGAAAGCAGTCCGAGATTAACAAAACCCTGATGCGGCTGATGTCTATCAAAGGGATTAACCTTGGCGTCACCGAGCTTTCCCAGACGCTGACCATTGATGAGGTTACGGATATTTTCATTCGGATAAACTCGCAGGGTGTGGTTCTGTCTCAGGCTGACTTCGCTATGTCGAAGATTTCTTCCGATGACCGCTACGGCGGGAATGAGACCCGAAAGATGATCGATTACTTCTGCCACTTTATGCAGCGGCCCGCTGACTACGATATGATTGTAGCCAACGACAAAGAGTTCGCCAAGTCCGAGGCGCTGCAGAAGATTAAATGGGTCACTAAGGAGCAGGAGGATATTTACGTTCCCAACTATACGGACGTCCTCCGCGTTTCCTTCACCCATATTTTCCAGCGAGGTAAAATTGCCGATCTGGTGAATCTGCTTTCCGGACGAAATTTTGAGACACGGGAGAATCTCGAAAGCATCGCCGAGGACTCCTTCCGCAAGCTGCGCGAGGGCGTTGAAGCCTTTGTGAATGAGACGAATTTCAAACGTTACTTGATGATTGTCCAGTCTACCGGCATCGTGGATTCATCGCTTGTACGGTCGAAGAACGTGCTGAACTTCGGGTACATCCTATACTTGTCTCTGAAGGACCGTGGCATGCACCCAGCGATGATCGAAAGCATCGTGCGCCGGTGGATCGTCCTGTCAATGCTGACGGGCCGCTATTCCGGCTCTGCGGAATCCGCTATTGATTACGATATCAAACGCTTCACTGAGCAGGATCCGGAGACTTTCCTGAAAACTACGGAAACTGGTGAGCTTTCTGACGCTTTCTGGAATACTGTGCTGGTCCAGCGGCTGGACACCTCTGTCGCCAGCAGTCCGTACTTCCTTGTCTTCCTGATGGCGCAGGTGAAGAAGAATGCCAGAGGCTTCCTCTCCAGGCAGATCACGGTGCAGTCTCTCATTGAGCAGCGCGGCGATATCCATCACATTTTCCCGAAGAAGTACCTTCAGAAGAACGGTGTGGACAATCGGAGAGATTATAACCAGATCGCCAACTATGTCTACACGCAGTCCGAGACCAACGTAAAGATTAAGGACGATGCTCCGTGCGAGTACATGGCCCGCATGAAACAGCAGATTGCCGGTGAGGGTACCTACTATGGTGGCATTACCGATATGGATGACCTGAGAGCCAACCTCGCTGAAAACTGTGTGCCGGAAGCTTTCATGGATATGGACATTTTCGATTACCAGGTGTTCTTGGATACCCGTCGGACGATGATGGCGCAGTACATCCGGGAATACTATGAGAGTTTAGAATGAGGAGACATGAACATGATTCAAACCATCCTATCAAAATGTGACGAAAGATATGAAGCCAACTGTACTCCATGCGTAGATTGTTCTTATGGAGAGTACTGTCCGCACGATTGTGAAAAATGCTTAGATTATATACATAATCCGGGTCATGCGCCAGAAGGAGCCCCTGGAAGAAAATATGATTGTGCTCATATGGCCGATGTTTATACCTGCAAATATGCATGCAGATATACTTCAGAAATAATTTATGCTCCAAGGCGTTTCAGGGATTTTATAAACAGGGATCACATCAAGGTGCTTTCGTTTGGGTGCGGACCTTGCACTGATTTGTTTGCCATTGATTATTTGAAAAGAAATGGTGAAATGCACTATCAAAGTATTGAGTATCGAGGAATTGATTATAGTAAAGAAGTATGGCAGCGAATACATCGGGACATAAAATCTTTTGAAAGTAACGATTGTAGAATCCGTTTCTTTTACGCGGATATGTGTGAAATAATATATGAGATCTCTCGGGGCACATGGACGCCCAATCTCATTGTATTTCAGTACGTGTTTTCAGATATGCACAAACACACGGGATTCACGGGAACAATGGATTTTATAAACATCTTTTCGCAGTACTACAATGAAAAGGTCCCACTTAACACGTATACTCTTCTTAACGACGTAAACTTGGGGATCGGTTATGGAGGAGGAAGGGAATACTTTGATCGACTGTACAGTAAGCTGGAGTTATCGACCATGAGACGGGGCCGTTTCTGTAATGATAATACCAGAAGCTTGTATTATCCACGAGGTTATCCATATGGTGAGGATTCAGATGGTGAATTCCCAGATAATACGAATTTGTTTGATCTCCGTAGGTGGTGGAGATATTCCCCATTTGACACCTGTGCAAGTGCTCAAATGCTTATAAAAAAGGAGGCAGGAATATGATAATCAGTGCAAGCCGAAGAACGGACCTGCCGGCCTTCTATTCTGAATGGCTGTTTAACAGGCTTAAAGAGGAATTTGTGCTGGTTCGCAATCCAATGAATATTCATCAGATTGGTAAGATCAGTCTTTCACCCGATGTAGTAGATGGGATCGTATTCTGGACAAAGAATCCGATGCCGATGATGGATCGTTTGTCTGAGTTGGAAAAGTACACTTATTATTTTCAGTTTACTCTGACTGCTTATGATCGCGACGTGGAGCCCAATATTCCATCGAAAAATGGATTGGTAATACCGGCGTTTCAGGATCTTTCAAAGGCAATAGGTCGAGATCGTGTAATATGGAGATATGATCCCATATTCTTTAATGAGCGGTACACAATGGAGTATCACTGTAAATACTTCCGCATACTGGCCTCAAAACTCTCTGATTATACGGAAAAGTGTACCATCAGTTTTTTGGATCTTTATAAGAATACAGAGAGAAATGTAAGACCGCTCAATATACAGGTAGAGACTCCTGAAATGCAATATGAACTCATGGGGAGGTTTTCAGAGATTGCAAAAGAGTATGGATTCTATATTGATACCTGTGCTGAAAAAATAGAGTCAGAAAGCCTTGCTATACCTCATGCGTGCTGCATTGATAAAGACCGATTTGAACGCATTGGGAATTGCAAACTAACGCTTGGAAAAGATCCGAATCAACGCGCAGAATGTGGTTGTGTTGCCAGCATCGATATTGGAACCTATAATACATGTAAACACGGGTGTCTGTACTGCTATGCGAACTACAGTCAAAACATAGTAAAGAAGAATGCGATGGCGCATAATCCAAATTCCCCGTTACTTTTCGGAGAGATCGGAGAAGATGATGTGATAAAGGAGCGTGCCATAAAATCATGCAAGGAAAATCAGCTAACCATTTTTGATTTATAAAGCGGGAAACGGCTTTTATATAAAGGAGTTTTGACTGGTGGTCGGAAAGTATAAAATCATTATCCTTTGTGGTAGCATTTGATTCAAGGATGCTTTCATGGAGGCGCAGAAGAGTCTGACGTTGGAGTGATGCGTCGTCATCAGCATCGGCCTCTTTAGTCACTCTGGCGATGAGGAAGTCTGGACTGAGGGCACCAAGGAGATGCTGGATGACATGCACAAGCGGAAAATTGATATGGCCGATGAGATCTTTGTGATTAATGTCGGAGGCTATATCGGGTCCAGCACCCGGTCTGAGATTGAGTATGCGAGAGAAACTGGTAAGGCCATCAGATATTTGGAGTCGGAATCATAAACCAGGATACAGCAGATTTGAAGACAGTAGACAGTTTCTCGCTTGCCTATGAAGAGAAGAACAGATTGTTGTTCTTCCGGCCGAAGAAAACGCATGATGCGTTTCTGGAGCGAGGAGTTATTTCACAGGAATAGCATACAGAGCATCTGATGTCTGTAGACGGGGCGGATGTTGAGTTGACTTTGGAAATAAGTATCAATGTGCCGGGCGGGATCCCTTCTAATTTGGTGAGAACTGTGTCGGAAAATTGTCAAACTTTGAAGATCCAGAACTTTGGATTTGAGGATAACTAATCACTATGGAGGCCAGCCATTTCGCTGGCTGATTCTCTGATTTTATATTATATTGACATGAGATATTCGTAGTTTTGTAAACGGTATCTACCGTTTACGTACTTCGAGCATTCGCTTACCGAATGCGTAGCCAGTCCCATCAGGGACTGTTCAAAGGGCTTGGGAACAAATGCACTGCTTGCAAAAGTTATACCGAATTCGGTATAATCACAGTTATACCGAAAATCAGATTATACCGAATCTTGCAGGAAGTCCGGATTTTATCAG
>CANQBX010000047.1 GCA_947589095.1 uncultured Lachnospiraceae bacterium | reverse complement strand
ATGAAATTAAAGCTGAAAAGAGATCTTCCCAACATCAATATGAAAAAACTGTTCCGCCGCAACCAGATCATTGTGACGACGCTGGTCGTCATGATCGCGGCGGCGGGATATTTGAACTACGCCGGAAAGAAGCTGCCGGAAAATGAGGTGGACGTCTATGAGGCCGGCGTCTCGGATATTTCCCAGGAGGATATCCTGGCGGAGAATCAGAGAGTGCTGGACGCGGCCGGCGGTTATGAGGAGATCCAGAGTCTGGATCAGGACTGGGATCAGATCGAGGAAGCGGAGTCAATGGCGGACAGCGGCGAGGTCTCTGCCCAGCCGGAAAAAGGCATGATCTCGGAGCAGATCGACGCGATTGAAAATAACGTCCAGCCGGAGGGGGATGGCGTCACGCAGCTGGCTCAGGCGGAAACGGATCCCATCACCGAGACTATTTCCGCGGACGCGGGGACGGAGGAAGGCGATCTGGCAGGACTTGAGAATCCCGGGGAGGCGATCCTGACCAGCGGCATGAGCGTATCCGATTACATAGCCGGCGTCCAGTTAAGCCGGGAGCAGGTCCGTGCCCGCAGCCGGGAGACGCTCCTTAATATCATCAACAATACCAATATCGAGGAAGCCGCCAAGCAGGAGGCCATCCAGAACATGATCGAGCTGACGGAGATCGCCGAGAAGGAGAACGCGGCGGAAACGCTTCTGATGGCCAAGGGCTTCTCCGATCCGGTGGTCAGTATCACCGACGGCAAGGTGGATGTGGTCATCAACGCGGCGTCCATCACCGATCCGCAGCGGGCCCAGATCGAGGACGTAGTGAAGCGCAAGACCGAGGTGGGCGCGGAAAATATCATTATTACGCTGCTGAATCTGGAAGAATAGCTGCGGAGAAAGGCCGAAGGCCCCGTGTCCGGTGCGAAACGTACGCCGGAGGCGGGGCTTTTTGCACAGAAACATTTAAGAGAATATTCCCTTTTCAAAAAGGATTATATTTGCTATAATAGGCTATCATAGGATTTGAGGAGGTATTTATCCGTGGCTGAGTTGGAAAACAGAAGTACCCATAAAGTATATGAGAAGGATACCATCGGCGAGGTTCAGATCGCCGACGAGGTGGTCGCCATCATCGCCGGACTGGCCGCCACGGAGGTGGAAGGCGTGGACAGTATGGCCGGCAACATCACCAATGAGTGGGTCAGCAAGCTGGGCATGAAGAATCTGTCCAAGGGCGTGAAGGTGGACGTTACGGAGGAGCATGTGTCGGTGGATCTGTCGCTGACGATGCGGTATGGCTACAGTATTCCGGCTGTCTGCGAGAAGGTTCAGGAGAAGGTGAAGACTGCCATTGAGAATATGACCGGACTGTCTGTTCTGGATGTGAATATCCGGGTCGCGGGCGTGAATACGGAGGAAGAGCATTAGCCGGAACGCGCGGCGCGGCGGAGGCGGAAGTCGGACGGCAGGATGGCAGACGCGGCGAAGGCAGGCGGAAACCGGATGGCGGGATGGTACAGACAGGGAGGACAAGCGATGACCGGAAGGGAATTGCGCGAGCATAGAAGGGAATTGCGCGAGCATTGTTTTAAGATGCTTTTCTGCGCGGATTTTTATCCTGCCGGAGAGACCGGGCAGCAGTTTGTGAACTATTTTGAGGCTCCCGAAGAGGAGGAAGCCGGAGAAGCGGGTGAGAACGTAACGCTTCACGCGGTGGAAGACATTTCCATGGAAGATATGAATTATCTGGTGAAGAAAGCCGAGGCCGTTACAGCCCGGATTCCGGAACTGGATCAGAAGATCGACAGCGTCGCGGAAGGGTGGAAGACGAAGCGCATGGGCAAGGTGGATCTGACTATCCTGCGTTTGGCCCTGTATGAGATGCTTTATGATGACGAGATCCCGGAGCGGGTCGCCATCAACGAGGCGGTGGAGCTGGCCAAGCGGTTCGGACAGAACGAGTCGCCGTCCTTTGTCAACGGCGTATTGGCGAAGCTGGTATAGGCGCGGCGCGTACCGGCCGGCCGCAGGGAGGCCCCATGGCAGAAGCAAGTATTTATTCCGTTGGTCAGGTGAATTCTTATATCCGAAATATGTTTACGCAGGACTTCCTCCTGAAGCGGATCAGCGTCAGGGGGGAGATTTCCAACTGCAAATATCACTCAGCCGGGCATATTTATTTTACATTGAAGGATCCGTCGGGGACGCTTTCGGCGGTAATGTTCGCCGGGCAGCGGCGGGGACTTGATTTTCAGCTGCAGGAAGGCCAGCAGGTGGTGGTGACCGGAACCGTCGACGTCTACGAGCGGGACGGGCGCTACCAGCTTTACGCCAGGGAGATCCGCAGGGACGGCGTCGGCGGCCTCTATGAGCGGTTTGTGAAGCTGCGGGACGAGCTGGAGGAAATGGGGCTGTTCGCGAAGGAATATAAGCAGCCGATCCCCAAATACGCCCGCACGGTGGGTATCGTCACGGCCAGCACCGGCGCGGCGGTCCGGGATATCATCAATATCGCGACCCGCCGGAACCCTTATGTGCAGCTGGTTCTCTACCCGGCCCTGGTGCAGGGCGAGAACGCCAAATACAGCATCGTCCGCGGTATCCGCGCGCTGGACAGGCTCGGTCTGGATGTGATCATCGTGGGGCGCGGCGGCGGCTCCATTGAGGATCTCTGGGCGTTTAACGAGGAAATGGTGGTGCAGGCCATTTTTGACTGCCAGACTCCTGTTATTTCCGCGGTGGGACATGAGACGGACGTGACGATCGCCGATTATGTTGCGGATCTGCGTGCGCCGACACCTTCCGCGGCGGCGGAACTGGCGGTCTTCGACTACCGGCAGTTTGAGGAACGGATCGCGGTTCTGCGCACGGCGCTGATCCGCGGGATGGAACGGAACGTAGAGCGGAGGCGCTACCGGATCGAGCAGGCCAGGATGCGGCTTGAGATGTGCAGCCCGTCCAGGCAGATCAATGACATGCGCCAGCAGCTGGCGGACGATCAGGAGAGAATGCGCCTGGAGATGCAGCGGCGGCTGACGGAGTGCCGTCACAGGCTGGAACTGGCGGCAGGAAGGGTCCGGGTGAACAGCCCGGGAAGGCTGATCGAAGAGCGGCGCAGGGTGATTAGCGACGCGGAGAAGCGGATGCGGGCCGCGGCAGAGCGGAACCTGCTGGAGACGAAGCACAGGCTGACGCTTGACGCGGGCAGGCTGGACGGACTTTCTCCGCTTAAGAGGCTGTCCGGCGGTTTCGGTTATGTGACCGATGAGAGCGGACATGCCGTCGGGTCGGTGGAGAGGCTGAGAACCGGGCAGATGCTTGGCGTGCGGCTGGCCGACGGTCTGGCAAGGACAAGGATCGAAGAGATCGAGGCGAAACCGGCGCGGAGTGTTCTGGGAGATGGGCAGGAAGATCTCTGATTAAGAGATGGTAAGCGCGTACAGGCGTAATGTCTGGTGAATTCAGGCCGCTGGGACGGTTACTGTAGAGAGCGGTTACCGGGGAAGAGCGACTAACGGGAAGAACGGTTAGCGAAGAAGAATGGCTATCGGAGAAAAACGGTTACCGGAGAAGAGTGGTTGCCGAAGAAGAACGGCTGCCGAAGAAGAACGGCTGATGGCGAGTATGGAGGCTGAATATGGCGGAAGAAAGAGAGAATAATATCGGACAGAATCCAGATGCGACCGCGGATTCCGGACAGCGCGCAGGGCAGGATGCCGCGGAAAGCGCTCCCGGGAAGGAAAAGGGAATCGAGGAGACCTTAGAGGAACTGGAAGCCCTGATCGAGAAGATGGAGGATCGGTCCAGTACGCTGGAGGAGACATTTTCCTGCTATGAGCGGGGCATGAAGCTGGTGAAGGAAGTGAGCGGCAAGATCGACCGGGTCGAGAAGAAACTGATGATCCTGACGGAGGACGGACAGAATGACGAAGTTTGACGAATGGCTGAAGGAAGCGGCGGCTCAGACCGAGAAGACGGTCTATGCCTATCTCCCGGCAGAGGAAGGATATCAGAAGACGGTTCTCGCGGCCATGAACTACAGTATGAAGGCCGGCGGCAAGCGGCTTCGGCCTCTGTTTCTCCGGGAGGTCTACCGGATGTTCGGCGGCAGCGGCCGGGAGGCGGAGCCTTTCATGGCGGCCATTGAGATGATACATACCTTTTCCCTGATCCACGACGATCTGCCCTGCATGGACAATGATCAGTACCGCCGGGGACTTCCGACCGCGTGGGTGGCTTACGGCTACGATATGGCGGTGCTGGCCGGGGACGGACTGGCGATCTACGCCTTTGAGACGGCGGCGAAAGCATTTGCGATGACGCCCCATACAGAGCGCGTGGCCAGATGTCTTGAGCTTTTGGCGCAGAAGAGCGGCATCTACGGAATGATCGGCGGTCAGACTGCGGATGTGGAACTGACGGGAAAGCCTCTTGACGAGAAACAGCTTGATTTCATCTACCGTCTGAAGACGGGGGCGCTTCTGGAGGCGCCGATGATGATCGGAGCGATCCTGGCCGGCGCGTCGGAGGAACAGGTGCTGACCGTGGAGAAGATGGCTTCCCGCGTGGGATACGCGTTCCAGATCCAGGACGATATCCTCGATCTTACCAGCACCCAGGAGGTACTGGGGAAGCCGGTTTTAAGCGATGAGAAGAATCACAAAACCACGTATGTGAGTCTGTATGGTATGGAAAAGGCGCGGCAGGATGTGGAAATGCTGTCGGCGGAGGCCGCGGGCCTGCTTGAGACGCTGCCGGGGGATCATGAGAACCTGAGTCAGCTGATCGCGATGCTTGTGACTAGGCGGAAGTGATCTTTAGGAAGCGGCGGGCGCGGATCCTGTATCCGCCGGGACAACGGAATGAACTGCAAGAAAAGGAACGATCGTAATGCTTGAAAGGATAAACGGGCCGCAGGATATCAAGGCCCTGAATAAAGAGGAGCTGGAGGTGCTGGCCTCCGAGATCCGCGAATTCCTGATAGAAAAGACAAGCGAACACGGCGGCCATCTGGCCTCGAACCTGGGCGTGGTAGAGCTTACCATGGCCATGTTCCTGACGTTTGACCTGCCAAGGGATAAGATCATCTGGGACGTGGGACATCAGTCCTACACCCATAAGATATTGAGCGGCCGCAAGGATGATTTCGATGATCTGCGGCAGTTCGGCGGCATCAGCGGATTTCCGAAGACGAAGGAAAGCCCCTGCGACGCATTTAATACAGGACACAGCTCCACGTCCATCTCTGCCGGCCTCGGCATGGCCCAGGGGCGCGACCTGCGGGGCGAGGATTATTTCGTGGTGTCCGTCATCGGCGACGGGGCGCTGACCGGAGGCATGGCCTACGAGGCGCTGAATAACGCGGCCCGGCTGGATTCGAATTTCATCATCGTGCTGAATGACAACGAGATGTCCATTTCCGAGAACGTAGGCGGCATCTCCCGGTATCTGAGCGGTATCCGCACCGGCGAGGGATATAACGACTTAAAGGAGAATGTGACCGGTTTCCTGGAGAAGATCCCCGGCGTGGGCGCCAAGCTGATCGAGAAGATCCGGCGGACCAAGCAGGGCATCAAGCAGCTCCTGATTCCGGGAATGTTTTTCGAGGACATGGGCATTACCTATCTGGGACCGGTGGACGGGCATGACCTGCGGCAGCTGCGCAAGGTGCTCGGCGAAGCGCGCCGGCTGGATCACGCGGTGCTGGTCCATGTGGTGACAAAGAAGGGAAAGGGTTACGCTCCGGCGGAGAAGAACCCCGCCAGGTTCCACGGCGTGGAGCCCTTCGATATCGCGACCGGGAAGCCGAAGAAGGAGAAAATATACCCCGGCTACACGGATGTGTTCAGCCGTGAGCTGTGCAGGCTGGCGGAGAAGGACGACCGGATCGTGGCGCTGACGGCGGCCATGCCGGACGGTACGGGGCTGAACCGGTTTAAAAAGCAGTTCCCGGACCGGTTCTTCGACGTGGGGATCGCGGAACAGCACGCGGTGACCAGCGCGGCCGGTATGGCCGCCGCGGGTCTGCGGCCGGTGGTGGCGGTCTATTCGTCGTTCCTGCAGAGAGGATACGATCAGATCGTCCACGACGTGTGCCTTCAGAACCTGCCGGTGGTGTTTGCCATCGACCGGGCGGGACTGGTCGGCAGCGACGGCGAGACCCATCAGGGGATCTTCGACCTGTCCTACCTGACGTCCATTCCGAATATGACGGTGCTGGCGCCGAAGAATCTGTGGGAGCTGCGGCGGGATATGGAATTTGCCTTAAAGCATAACGGACCCATCGCGATCCGCTATCCGAGGGGAATGGCGTACCGGGGACTGAAGGAGTTCGATTCGCCGCTGGAATACGGAAAGGGCGAGATCCTTTTCGACGAGGGAAGGCCGGAGCAGAGCGGCTCGGCGGCGACGGATCGGGGATCGGCGAAAGATGCAGGTTACCGAGCCGGGGATGCAGCTTCCGGGACAGAAGCGCCCGTACGGGAGGAAGCGGCGGCGAACGCAGGAAAAGCAAGGCCCGCGGATATTCACATCGCGCTTCTGGCGATCGGAAGCATGGTCAGTACCGCGGAGCATATCCGTAATAAATTGAAGTCAGAAGGTTACAAGGTTACGCTGGCGAACGGCCGTTTTGTTAAGCCGGTGGATTATGAACTGGCGGAGAACCTGGCGTCCCGCCACGACTGCCTGGTGACGCTGGAGGAGAACGTGCTTCAGGGCGGTTACGGCCTGCAGGTCACGGCGTGGGCGAAGAAGCACGCGCCGCAGTTTCCGGTGCTGAACATCGCGCTTCCGGACGCCTACGTGGAGCACGGCAACGTGTCGCTTCTGCGGGAAATGCTGGGGATCGACAGCGATTCGATCATTAAGAAGATGAAAGCGGAATTCGGACTGCCGGATACGGCAGAGACAGAAGACAGGCCGGTACAGCCGCAGGGCGCCGCCAAGCCGCCCGTTTCGGAACCGGAGGAGGCATCCAATGAAGGAGAGGCTTGACGTTCTGCTGGTAAACCGCGGGCTGGCATCCTCCCGTGAGAAGGCGAAGGCCGTCATCATGTCCGGAATCGTCTATGTGGACGGACAGAAGGAGGACAAGGCCGGAGCCGCGTTTGAGGAGACGGCCGCGATCGAGGTCCGCGGCAGCACGCTTAAATACGTGAGCCGGGGCGGCTTAAAGCTTGAGAAAGCCATGCATGTGTTCGGCGTCGATGTGAAGGACAAGGTCTGCATGGACGTGGGCGCGTCTACCGGCGGCTTTACCGACTGTATGCTGCAGAACGGGGCCGCGAAGGTCTACGCGGTGGACGTGGGTCACGGACAGCTGGACTGGAAGCTGCGCAACGACAGCCGGGTCGTCTGCATGGAGAAGACGAATATCCGTTACGTGACGCCGGATGACGTGGCGGATGGGATCGGTTTCGCGTCGATCGATGTGTCGTTTATTTCCCTTACCAAGGTGCTGGGGCCGGTCCGGGAGCTTCTGGATGACGGCGGCCGGGTGGTCTGCCTGATCAAGCCCCAGTTTGAGGCCGGCCGGGAGAAGGTGGGCAAAAAAGGCGTGGTACGGGAGAAGAGCACCCACCTGGAAGTGGTACGCATGGTCATGGATTACGCGTCTGCCAATGGATATAACGTGCTCAACCTGGATTTCTCGCCGATCAAAGGGCCGGAGGGAAATATCGAATATCTGCTGTATCTGGAGAGGACAGAAACGGCGCGGACAGCCGGGGACGGCGGCGCGGCACCGGCATTGCTGCGGACGGACAACACTTTCTTAATCGACCCGGCGCGGGTCGTTGAGGAAGCCCACCGCACGCTGCAGAACTAGGAAAATAAATCCCGCGGTCTGACGGCGTACCCGCGGATCGCGGCAGGAAGGGCGCGGCTTATGGAACATTTTTATCTGATATGGAATCCGAGGAGGGACGGCACCGGGGCGATGGCGGAACACATCCGCGATTATCTGGAGATGCACGGCTGCACCTGTGCGGTGCGCGGGGGTGACGGCGGGGCCGGCGGAGCGCATATTACCCACACGGATCCGCAGCAGGTTCCGGCCGAAACGGAGTGTGTCATTACACTGGGCGGAGACGGTACGCTGATCCGGGCGGCCAGGGACCTGGCGATGAGGCAGCTGCCGGTGGTTGGCGTCAATATGGGCCATCTGGGTTATCTGACCCAGGTGGGCTGTCAGGAGCCCGACGAGGTCACCCAGATGCTGGACGATCTGATGGCGGGACAGTTCCAGCTGGAAAAGCGGATGATGCTGAAAGGCACGGTCCGGCGCGGAGAAGAGATATTAAAGGAGGATCTGGCTCTGAATGAGATCCTGATCTCCCGCCGCGAGATGCCCAGGATCCTGGATCTGCACCTGGCGGTCAACGGCGAACCTCTCTGCCGGTATCAGGCGGACGGCATGATCATTGCCACGCCTACCGGCTCCACCGCGTATAATCTGTCTGCGGGCGGCCCGATTGTGGAGCCATCGGCCCGCATGATGATCCTGACGCCGATCTGTCCCCATGACCTGAACAGCCGGAGCATCGTGCTGGCGGCGGAGGATACGGTCGAGATCGAGATCATGGGACATGATAATGAAGCGCAGGCAGTGGCGTTTGACGGAGGCGCGGCGGAGAGGCTTAAGGTCGGCGACCGGCTCCTGGTGGAGCGGTCACGGGTGGAGACGGTGATGGTGAAGCTTCACGAAGTATCGTTTGTGGATCATCTGAGGAGCAGGATGGCAGGAAGATGAACGCAGGACGGAGCTGCGGATTTGCGGCAGCGATCATCCGCGAAAGGGCGGTAATGTCCCGGGAGGTACAATCATGAAAGTAGAACGGCACAGCAAGATCGTTGAACTGATCAGCAAATACGAGATCGATACCCAGGAGGAACTGGCGGAGCGTCTGAAACAGGCGGGTTTCCATGTGACGCAGGCCACAGTTTCCCGCGATATCCGGGAGCTGCGCCTGACAAAGGTGCAGTCTGAGAACGGGAAGCAGCGCTATACGGTTCTTCACAGCCAGGGAGAATTTAATGACAAATATATCCGTATCCTGCGGGACGGCTTCCTTTCCATGGACATGGCCCAGAATATCCTGGTGATCAAGACGGTGTCCGGCATGGCCATGGCGGTGGCCGCGGCGCTGGACGCGATTCATTTCCAGGAGATCGTAGGATGTATCGCCGGAGACGATACGATCCTGTGCGCGGTGCGCAGTACGGACGATACCATTCTGGTGATGGAGAAGATACATAAGCTGGTGGCGGGGTAACGGCCGGCGGGGCAGCGGACGCACAGAAGACGGCAGGCCGGAAACGGCGAAGAAAATGAACAGGGGGAGCACTGCATATGCTGTTGGAACTTCGTGTGAAGAATCTGGCCCTGATCGAGAAGGCGGAGGTGTCCTTTTCAGAGGGCTTAAATATCCTGACCGGCGAGACCGGCGCGGGCAAATCGATCATTATCGGGTCGGTGGGAATGGCCCTGGGCGGAAAGGCGTCGAAGGACGTGATCCGTCAGGGCGCGGAATCCGCGTATATTGAGATGGTTTTCTCCGTGACGGAACCGGATAAAAGAAAAGCTCTTGAGGAGCTGGAAGTGGAGCTGCCGGAGGACGGGACATTAATCCTGTCCCGCAGGATCACGCCGGTCAGAAGCGTCAGCAAGGTCAATGATGAGACCGTGACGATCGGAAGGCTGCGGGAGATTACCGGAAGACTGATTGATATTCACGGACAGCACGAGCATCAGTCTCTTCTTTATAAGTCGAAGCATCTTGAGATTCTGGATTCCTACGCCAAATTCGAGACGGACCCGCTCAGGAAAGAGATTGCCGCAGCTTACGCCGCATATCAGGACGCGAAAGCCCGGCTGGCGCGTATGGATATGGATCAGGACGCGCGTCTGCGCGAAGCGGATTTCCTGCGCTATGAGATCCGGGAGATGGAGAATGCCAGACTTAAGGAAGGCGAGGAAGAAGAGCTTAGCGCCGCTTACCGGCGTTTTCAGCATGCACAGAAGATCATGGAGCATCTGTCCGCGGCCTACCGGCTGCTGGACGGCGATCAGGTTGGCCGCGCCGTGCGCGACGTGTCCCAGGCAGCGGAATATGATGAGGCGCTCGGCGGGATCCGCGATCAGCTGATGGATGCGGAGGCCGTCTTAGGCGACGCCGTTCATGACATCAGCGCCTACATGGACGAATTCAGCTTTGACGAGGAGACGTTCCGTCAGATGGAGGACCGGCTGGACCTTATCCATAATATGCAGGCCAAATACGGCAGCACGGTGGAGGAGATTCTTCGGAAGCTGAACGAAAAGAAAAGCCGCCTTGACGAACTGGAGAATTTTGATCTGGCGAAGGCGGAGCTTGAGAAAGAATATGCGGAACAGGAGAAGAAACTGAACGGTCTCTGTACGCAGCTTTCCGGTGTGCGCAGGAAGGCCGCGGAAACCCTGAGCGGGAAGATCCGGCAGGCGCTGACGGATCTTAATTTCATCGACGTACAGTTTGCTATGGAATTCCGGCGCCTGCCCCATTATACTTCCGGCGGGTTCGATGAGGCGGAGTTCCTGATATCCACGAATCCCGGCCTGCCCATGCGTCCGCTGGGAAATGTGGCGTCCGGCGGCGAGCTGTCCCGGATCATGCTGGCGATCAAGGCGGTGCTGGCGGACACGGATGATATTCCGACGCTGATCTTTGACGAGATCGATACCGGCATCAGCGGGCGGACCGCCCAGATGGTATCGGAGAAGCTTTCCTATATCGCGAGACGGCGCCAGGTGATCTGCATCACCCATCTTCCCCAGATCGCGGCTATGGCGGACAGCCATTTTGAAATCGCGAAGACGGCGGAGAACGGCGCTGCGCTGACGCGGATCCGTAAGCTTGGTGAAGATGAGATGGTGGAGGAGCTGGCAAGGCTTCTGGGCGGAGCGGAGATTACCGCTGCAGTTCGCGAAAATGCAAGGGAGATGAAGAAGCTGGCGGAGGAGAGAAAAGCTATTGACATGCCAGAAGAATAAGATGGAGGACAAAGAAGAGGCGCGGTTCGGGAACGAATTTTAAGTTGCGTGGAGAGAGATTTTATGATAAGTTAGACAGAGATATTTTTGCGGGAGGTGGCTATGCGGTATGACGATCTATGATATTGCCAGAGAGGCCGGCGTATCCGCCAGTACCGTATCCAGGGTGGTCAACGGCAAGCCGGGAGTAAATCCGAGAACCAGGATGAAAGTGCAGGAGTTGCTGGATCAATGCGGGTATGTGCCGAATGAAACGGCTCGCGGCCTTGTTACGAGCAATAGCCGGCTGGTAGGAATTCTGGTAGCCGATGTGCGTACACAGCATCATATTGAGGGAACTTATTATATCAGTCGGGAGCTGATGGCGCAAGGATATTGCAGTTTGATCCTGAATACCGGAGGCAGCGATGAAGAGCGTGTCGGTGGTATCCGCATGCTGGAACAGCGCAAAGTTGAAGCGGCTGTGCTGATTGGTTCTATTTTTCAGTCTGATGCAGTAGAGAAGGCGATTGGCCGATACCTTCCGGAGGTTCCCGTCTTTATGCTCAATGGTTTTTTAAATCTTCCTAATGTCTATGGAGTTCTGTCAGACGAAAGAGGCGGCGTAGAGAACTGTGTTCGCCTTTTGGAAAGAAAAGGCCGCCGCAGAATCCTGTTTATTGTCGACGCGCCTACGCCCAGCAGTAAGCTGAAAACACAGGGATTTATTGATGGAATGACCGCGCTTGGGTACAAAAGAAAGGACCTTTGCATTTACAGCGGAGTAGAGGGGAGCATTCGGGGCGGATATATGACGATGAAAAAGGCTATTAAGGAAAATCCGGATCTGGATGGCGTTATCTGTAGTCTGGATATTATTGCCTGCGGGGCGCTTCATGCTCTGCGGGAAGAACATGTTTCAGTCCCGGGTCAGGTGTCAGTTATCGGTATCGATAATTCTCCTTATGCGGAGATATGCACACCCCAGCTTTCCAGTCTTGATAATATGACATTGGATTCCGGTATGACGATAGCCCATAAGCTTATTGATTGTCTGGAAGGGCGGACTACGAATCAACGGACGCTTTTATATACGAATATTGTGGAGAGAGGTACAACCTGAATGAAAGGTTGTATCAAAGAATACGAGAGAATCGGGTTTTCCCGGTTCTTTTTTGACAATTCTGTTTTTCTGATTCCTGCGGTTTTTTAGGAATAAAGTAAGCCGTTTGTTCTTTGAGAGAAGGAGCAAGCGTATACATAGAAGAATTCGATTGCATTAAAAAACGAAAGCAGCAAAAAAGAAAACGGCTCCAATCCAAGATGTTCACATGTAAAAATACTATTAATTCTTAAATGTATCCACATAAAATTATTAAAAATTACTAAATGATAAAAAACACTATTGATTTCTAATGACAAATATGATATTCTATAACTGCAATCGATTGCAGCCATAATTCAAAAGACGTCAATGTTTTATCAGAATAGCACGAAGGAATGCGTGGAGAAAGATCTGAGTTGGGCAAGGGCGCAATACGGAGATAGGATATGGAGGAAGTAAAGGGGAGATCTTGCGGGCGCATGGACGGATGAGAGGGGGAATTTTTATGCGGATAGCAGTTCTTGGCGCGGGAGCCATGGGAGCGTTGTTCGGCGGATATCTAAGCAGAGAGAATGAGGTAACGATGGTTGATATCAGCCGCTCCCTGGTGGAGAAGATCAGCCGGGACGGCGTGGTGATCTGCGAGCCGGATCGCAGCGCAGGCTGTTATTATCCGGCTGCGGTCAGCAGCACTTCCGGAATGGCTCCGGTCGATTTGATTATTGTATTTGTAAAGGCTATGTTCACCAGAAGCGCATTGGAGAAAAACAAAAATTTAATCGGCCCCGGCACATATTTGATGACCTTGCAAAATGGAAGCGGCCATGAGGAGATACTTCTGGAGTTTGCCGACGGACAGCATGTGATTATTGGAACAACGCAGCATAACAGCGCGGTTGCGGAACCTGGAATCATTTGTCATGGAGGTAATGGGCCGACCCATATAGGATGCCTGAATGGAGAGGCATCGGAATTAAATATGATTGCCGATGCATTTACCAGGTGCGGCCTTGAGACGGATTATTGTGACAACGTGGCAAGACTGATCTGGAAGAAAATGTTCACAAATGTCTCGGCCAGTGTGCTGACAGCTGTTTTGCAGGTGCCGCTTGGATACATAGCTGCGAATGAATCTGCATGGGCCATGTGTGAGACGCTGGTTCAGGAAGCGGTAGCGGTGGCCAATGGGGATGGAATGAATTTTGATGCTGAAGAAGAAGTCGAGGAGGTCAGGCATGTTTGTGAAAACAGCCCGGACGGAATTACCAGCATTGCTGCTGATTTAAAGAATGGCCGGAGAAGCGAAGTGGACTCTATAAGCGGAAGTGTGGTAAAAGCCAGCCGCCGGAATGGGGTTCCGGCACCGGGCCATGAATTTATAGTCCATATGGTGCATGCAATAGAGGGAAAGAGCGACACATAATACGAGGAGGAATGTTTATGGAAGCAGTGTATGAATGGGGAAATCTGAGGGTGATCGATTTAACGAAACCGCTGATTCCCGGGAAAGAGACCCGCAGATGCTGGCTCTGGCGCTATAATACCGGAGGTCCGATCCCGGATTATCACACGATTATGGATCTGACCAGTCATTTGGGGACGCATTGTGAATGTCCCTATCATCATAATGATAACTGGCCAAGCGCTGCGGAGCTTCCGCTTACGGCTTTCATGGGACGCGGTGTGTATGTTTCAATTGATGAGGAACCGAATACTTATATAACGTCTTCGATACTGGACCGTGTATGTGCGGGGCGGGTAAAGGATGGGGATGTTCTGATTCTGGATTCTCCGCATAAGCTGACGCCCTTTACTTCTGCTACGAATACCGAAGCGGACAGACGACTGTTTGTAAATGGGGAAACGGCGGAATGGATGGTGCGCCATAAGGTCAAATGCGTCGGTTTTGGCGACGGGGTGTCGATTGAGAACTGTAATGAAGATGTAAAGCCGTTTCACGATATCTGTATGGCGGAGAATATTGTTTTTCTGGAAGTACTTAAGAATCTGGATAAAATAAGCAGTGAAACGTTTTTTATCAGCTATAGTCCGCTTCCAATCTTGGGCCTGGATTCCTGTCCGGTACGGGTATATGCAATCGAAGGGCTGGCGGAGTTTGCGGACTGACGGTTACAGATATGCGGGGCGTTATTCGGACAGGCTGGCAGTGACTATGGTTTTGGAACCAACCAGTGATGTAAATGGAGCGGAGAGTATGATTTGGGGTTCGGATGTGCCGGGAAGCTATAAGAATGCGGCATACAGGCAGATGATCCGGCTTTTTGAGGAAGACCAGGTATTTTCCGAGGCAGATAAGGATATGATTTTTTATGCAAACGCGGAGAAAGTATATTTTGGAGTGTGTCGTTAAAATACAGTTATGACGGTAAGAGGGACTGGTCGTATGAACACGGAGTATGTATTGGAGTTTCGGCATGTAACAAAAGTATTTCCCGGCGTCGTGGCGCTTAAGGATGTGACATTTGGAATCCGTCCGGGAACGGTTCACGTCATTATGGGAGAGAACGGGGCGGGGAAATCGACGCTTATGAAGATTATAAGCGGCGATCATGAGATGAGCGGCGGGCAGATGCTTCTGAATGGAGAGCCTGTTGCCTTTAAATGCCCGGATGACGCAAAAAAGCATAATATTGTGATGATCTATCAGGAACTGCAGTATGTCCCGATGTTTACGGTAGAGCAGTTTCTGATGATGGGAAGGGAGCCGGAAGGCCGGATCAGAGGATTTTTGGACTGGAAGAAACTTAAGGAGACGGCCAGAACAATACTGGAGGATGAGGGACTCAGCTATGATCCTGTGACGAAGCTGAGCGATCTCTCGGTATCCGATATTCAGCTGCTGGAGATTACCAGGGCCATCTCATCGGAAGCCCGGATCATCATTATGGACGAGCCTACCTCAGCACTGACACAGGCGGAGACGGACCGGCTCTTTGAAAATATCCGGAAGCTGAAGTCCAGAGGAATTACGATCATCTATATTTCTCATAAGATGGATGAGATATTCCGGATCGGCGACTATATTTCTGTTCTGCGCGATGGTACCCACATTGAGACGAGAGCGGCCGGCGAATATACAATTGCCAGTCTGATCCGTCAGATGGTGGGACGCGAGGTTTCCGATATTTACCCAAAGGAAGAGTTCCCTCTGGGGGAAAAGATTTTTGAAGTGAAGAATATCTGTACACGTTATACGGCGGTAAAAGATGTTTCTTTCTATGTAAAACAAAGAGAGATCGTGGGAATTGCCGGCCTTATGGGGGCTGGAAGGACAGAGCTTGTGTCGGCGCTGTTCGGCCTGGATGCGATTGACTCCGGTGAAATCTGGATAGACGGCCGTAAAGTAAAGATACGAACAGTGGCGGACGCCCTGCGGTATGGCCTTATGATGGTAAGTGAGGACAGACGCAAGCTGGGCATAGTCGGAAAGCGCAGTGTTAGGGAAAATATGGCTTTAGCTAATCTGAATGCCTATACACGTTTGGGAATGCTGAATCAGAAGAAGGAACAGGAGGATGTGGCCGGAATGGTGAAGAAGCTGAATGTGAAAACTCCGGATCTGACCATGGCGGTAGGCAACCTGTCCGGTGGAAACCAGCAAAAAGTGGTATTGGGAAAATGGCTGCTGTCGAAACCGAAAATACTGATTTTGGACGATCCCACCAGAGGAATAGATGTAGGCTCGAAACATGAGATATATAAACTGATGGTAGAAATGGCCAGATCGGGGATTTCTATTATCATGACATCTTCAGAGCTTCCTGAACTGATGGGGATGTGTGATCGGATATATACCATGTATGGCGGGCATTTTAACGGGGAACTGATGAGAAAGGAATTCTCTCAGGAACATATCATGACCTTTATATCAGGAGGACGTTAAGATGAAGAAAAAGATAGATATTTCTGAATTCCTGAGTAAATACACTATATATCTGGTGCTTGTGCTCATGCTTCTGGCCGGCCGTCTGGTGACTCCCAATTTCCTCAATTGGGGAAACCTGACGAACGTCATGCGTCAGGTCAGCGTGTACTGCATCCTGGCGTTTGGCATGACAATTCTGATCATTACAGGATTGATCGACCTGTCAATGGGTTCTGTGATGGCGCTGTCCGGTTATGTGGCCTGTAGTTTGTTCGTAAAGACAGACAGTTTGTTCCTTGCGCTTGCGGCCGCGGTTGCTATATCCATGATCTGCGGTCTGATCAATGGCGTTTCCGTCGCTTATTTGAAGCTCCCTCCGTTTATCGCCACCATGAGTATGGATCTGATTGCCCGCGGTGCAGTCTATATTTACAGCAATGGGCAGCCGATCTATCAGATCGGTAATTTTAACAAATTGTCAACCTCCTATATCATGGGCGTGGTTCCAACACCTGCGTTTGTCATGCTGATCATATTTCTGATTACGCTGGTGCTGCTCAGGCAGACCAGGCTGGGCCGCCATTTCTTTGCGGTTGGAGGCAACGCCGACGCAGCCCGCGCATCCGGAATCAACATTGAAAGAACTAAGATCAAAGCGTATCTGATCAGTGCGGTCTTTGTGGCTGTTGCCGGCTGCCTGCAAATGGCCAGGATCAACAGCGCACTGCCGGATGCGGCAGTTGGATACCATGCAGATGCCGTAGCCGCTGCTGTTGTTGGCGGAACCGCGTTTGGAGGAGGCATAGGGACGGCCTCGGGAACATTGGTAGGCGGCTTGATCATCGGCTTTTTGGGAAACATCATGAACCTTGGGGGAATCCAAAGCTATGTACAGCAGGTAATACGGGGGCTGATTATTATGGGCGCGGTAGCCTGGGATATCGGGAGTAAATCTCATAAATTTCAGAAAAAGCCGGTATCCGAACTCAAAAGTGGTAACAAATAGATGATTATAACGATAAAAAGGAGGAAATCGAAATGAAAAGAATCACAAAGAATGTTTCACTGCTTCTCACGGTAAGCCTTATGCTGGCGGGATGCTCCGGGCAGCAGGCATCGGAGCCGGCAGCAACGCAGAAAGGACAGACAGTGGAAACGGAGACGCAGACAAATGCGGTGACAGAGAGCACCGCGCCAGAAGGGACGGAAGGAAAGACATACAGGATCGCTGCGATCGTTAAGAGCCAGTCTGAGATTTGGGCTACATGGCTTGCGCAATCGTTTCTTAACCATGCCAATGACTTCGATAACATAGAAGTTACTCTTTTTGACGCACAGGGTGATCCTACCCTGACTGTACAGCATGTAGAAACAGCGGTTACCAACGGATATGATGCAATATGCGTTCAGAAGGCAGCTGTATTTGATACATCCGAATTGTTTACCAGGGTTGTCAGGGAAGAAGGGATTCCGATCGTAGCGGTTAATATTCTGGCTGAGGACGACGTATCTTTTGAGGTTCCTGCTCCCAATTATGATTTGGGTCGGGCAATGGGAGAATACGCTGCGGAAACCCTGCCCCAGGGGGCCAAGATCCTGATTCTGAGAGGCAACGTCAATACTATGGAAACGGAACGTTTCCAGGGCTTGCAGGAAAGCCTGCTGGATAAGAGACCGGATCTGAAGGTTCTTGCCTGTGAGCATGCAGATTATAAGCGCGAAACAGCTATGGCAATGATGGAAGACTGGCTTCAGATTTATCCCGATTTTGATGGGATCGTCTCTCTGTCTGACTCCATGTCGACCGGCGCTATCGAGGCAATTAAAGGAGCTGGAACCATCGATTTTGACGATATCCAGATTTACAGTATTGACGGACTGGCGGATGGATGCCTGGCCGTAAAACAGGGACAGCTTGAATGTACCGTTCTTCAAAATGCTGATCAGATGGCTTATGAGGCGTTGAAGCTTGCCCGTGATATTCTGATGGGAGAAGTAAATGGCAATGAGCCGACAACGATCCTGGTTCCCACGGAGCTGATTACCGCGGACAATGTAGACGAGTACATTGAGCAGCATATTGCCAATGGCGTGTTGGAAGCAGATGCTGTTGAAAAGTTAGGGCTCGAATAAATTATAAAGCCGGTCCGGCCGATGCATTCTGGCCGGCGGTGGAACTGCTTTTGGATAACCTCTGCATGAAACCGGATGAAGTGATCCGGATTGGGCGGCGTGCTTATAAGGCTATGACAAAAATGAATTTTGCCCGGCGTGTGGCGTATGCCAGAGAGACATTGGAGGATGTCCTGAAAATTCAGGCCAAATACCAGCAGAATGCGGACTTATAGGGATTCAGGAGGTGATATATGAAATATTTGGCGTATGTTGGAACCTGTTCAGTCAGGGGAAGCAAGGGAATCTATTTGCTTTCGGTCGATACGGATTCCGGGGATATGAAGACGGAGGCCACAGCAGCTGCCATAAATTCAGGCTATCTGGCTGTCCGTCCGGAGGGATATGTATATACAACATTCGAGAATATGACCTTTCATGGATATGCCTGCGGGGGAGTAGGAGCGTATAGAGTGACAAAAAGGGCGGACGGATATGAAATCAGAATGCAAAACTGTGTTCCCGCCGCAGGGCAGCTTCCATGTCATATCAGTCTGTCGGCAGATGGAAAAGAGGCTTATGTTTCCAGTTACTTAAATGGCTGTCTGGGTATTCACCGAATTGCGGAAGATGGTTCGATCCTGGAAGCGCATAAGGTCATAAAGCATCATGCAGAAGATGGTATTTGGCCGTCAGTTCATTGCGCGGTTCCTACGCCGGATGGAAAATACCTGTGTGTTGTCGATGTCAAGCTGCATCGGATCGTCTTTTATGAAAGACAGTCGGGAGAATTTGACGAAGCCGGGCGGCTTCAATTGCCGCCTCCCTACGATTACAGACCGCGGCAGATTGTGTTCGGCCGTCAGACTGCATATGTTGTAACCGAATTCGGCCGGGATATGCTTGCATTGCATTACGATGACAAGGCGCCGTCTATTTTGCAGGAGACGCAGCGATTTGCGCTTGTACCGCGGGAATTTTCACCGATGACCGGCGCGTATGCGGCGTGCGTACGGCTTTCGCCTGATAAAGGACTTCTGGCGGGTTCAGTACGGGGTTACAATCTGATAACCACGTTTGCCGCAGACGAACAGGGATGGATCAGCCGGCCGGTATATAATCGAACAGCGGGAGACGGTCCGCGAGATTTCAATTTCACGCCGGACGGAAAAGCGCTTCTCATAGGCGGACAGTTTTCCGATACGATGGAACTGGCGCGGGTGGACAGCCAAAGCGGCACCCTGGAAACGATAGCGTCCGGGTTTCATTTGCCTTCCTGTTCCTGCGTTTGTTTTGAGAAGCAAACCGATGAAGGCGGTCATGGAGGTGAAGAATATGCAGAAAGCAGAAGAGCGTCTTGAGAATATAGAAAAAAGGCTGGCGCGGCTGGAAGCCCGTATGGAAGTGGAAAATCTGGCCGGGAAATACGCGCGCTGGATGGCAGAAGGAAGGTTTGGCGAGATTCTTGAGAAGCTTTGGAGCCGCCGCAGAGACCGCACGCTGGAGGAAGGAGCTTTTGGCGTATACAGCGATACCCAGCTTCCGCTCTTCGGACTGGACAGTTACTATAATCAGCGCTACGGTATGCCGGTACCGGGAAAGAAAAATCCGGAGCAAAGAGGGCGAATGACGATTGTAACATTTTCCAGTCCGGATATTGCTATAGACGAATCCGGTATGACAGCGGCAGGAAGCTGGATGTGTGTGGGAAACGAATCACGGGTTTGGTTTGACGGAGATATGTCAGGGCTGCCGTCTGTCGATGCAAAACCTGCGGATAAAGACGGAAGGCGTCACGCGGCGTTCTGGGTGTGGCAGCGCTATCAGGCAGAATTTATTCAGGAAGACAGGCAGTGGAAAATCTGGAAAATGCATATTTGGGATATATTCCGCTGTCCTTACGATGAAGACTGGATTTCCTATGCAGGGAAAAGGTATGCGGATGACGAATATATGGATTCCCAGATTCGGTTTGGAGATAATCCCACTCACTCCGTGTATCCGACTACTGAGCACTGGCAGTATGCCCCGGACAGGACTGCTCCGCGCTGGCCGGATCAATTTTTATAAAAGAAGGGATAATCAATATGAAAACAATCCTTATAGGACATAACAGGGATAAAAAAACCAGAACAATTATGCGAAGCGATACAGGCAAATTTGCCTATGAAGTGAATCCGGATTTTCATAGGTTTCCGGATTTTATAAATCCTGCAGCCGCAATTCCTCATGGATGCTGCGACAGGGCGGGGAATGTTCTGGTTATGACGAGAGATAAAAGTCATCCGATCGTGAAATTAGATTCGAAGGGAAATTACATTGAAGATTTCGGAAAAGGATTATTTAGTTTCACGCATTCGATTTATGTAACGTCTCAGGATACGCTGTTATGTCCCGACTGCGACTATCACGTTGTGCGAGAACTCACCATGGAAGGTGATCTGATTCGTGATCTGGGGAATTTCGGCGTTCCAAGCGACAGTGGTTTTGAGCCGGACATATGGAGAAGAATGCAGCGGGAAGGCCATGGGATCCCGTCAGATATCGGATTTGTCCCCAGCTGGGCTTTTCATGAAGGGATAAAGAGCATTAAGAGAATGGCGCCGCCGTTTAATAAACCGACCTGTGCGAAGATGAATTCCAAAGGAGAGATCTTTGTGGCTGATGGATACGGCAACGTGGCTGTGCACAAATTCAGCAGCGATGGAAAGCTATTAAAAACATGGGGCGGAAAAGGCAATGAACCGGGCAAATTCTTTATTCCTCATTCTCTGGAGGTAGACAAGTACGACCGTGTGTGGGTAGCTGATCGGGAAGGAAACGCAGTGCATGTATTTGATGATGATGGAAATCTTCTGGCGTATATCACCGGAGGGTGCTGCCAGCCTTCCGATATCTGTTCTGATCAGGAGTACATTTATGTTGGCGAACGCGGCGGCAACATTACCATATTCAATATGGATATGGATATTGTTGGAACTTTGGGCTTTTACAACTGTTCGGTCATTACCCATATGATGAGTATGACGCCAGAGGGAGACCTGCTCATTTTTCCGAGTAATTCTAATCCGGATCATAAAGTGATCAAGCTGACGCGCATCGAATAAATAAGAATAATCAAAAAGCTCCTGATGAATTGCTCCGCCGTACGGGCGGATATCCTCAGGGGCTTTTACCATACCGTATATGGCTTAGAGAAGACGCCAGATCAAAAGGGCGAGAATCACTCCGATGATGCTCGCCATTGTGATTTTGATCGAAAGGCCGAAGGTGATCACCAGAATTCCGAGATTCACGACCACCGGATCATCCAGACCGAAGGACTGCCCGAAATTCAGCCATGAAAGGAAGGGGGTTCCTTCTGTCATACTTCCGATAAAACCGCCGAGAACGATGCCCGACAGCATTAAAAGCAGTAAAACCCAGAAATTTTTATTCGCCGCACGTTTCATCTGAGGATTTTCTCCGTTTCTATGTAAGCTTTCATGCGCCGCCGGCGTACGGTTTTGCCGCTGTCTGCAACGTTCATTTCCATGCGAACAGGGCGTCGCTAATGCTTTGTGCGTATTTCTATGCAGACAGTATGCTGCCGGCGCTCTGTCTGAATTATAAGACCATAATCAGTTTATCACATCAGTTAAAAAGTGACAACTAAAAAATAACAGAGTGTTTTTTCAGCCGCGACACATACTAAGAAAAGTTTCAGAGAAAACTTGCAGGGAGGTGTGTTGGGTTGAGAAAATCAGGATATCGCAGATGCCTGGTCTGGACGTTTGTGATCAGTCTTCTGTTTACCGCAGGATTTTCATTTTACTATATGGAACGCGCCGTTCCGGATCATCTGAGTATTGTTCTTGATCAGGAAGAGACGTTTACGCTGCCCCTGCCTTTCCGCTTCACCCTCCAGAGTGACAGCGAGGAGGTAGCGCTGGGAAATGGTTCCGATATTCCCTCGGATCAGATCACGATCACCCACGAACAGGCTTTCAGTCTCTATGGAAAGAGCGAGGGAAGCTACCTTCTGGGACTGGATTTTCTGGGGATCCGGTTTAAGGAGATCCAGGTGGACGTGGTCGGCGCCCGGTATGCGGTCCCCTGCGGGGCCCCGGTCGGGATCTATCTGAAATCCGACGGAGTCATGGTCATCGGAACCGGTGAACTGATCGGTCAGGACGGACTGCCGGTAGAACCGGCCGCCGGCATCCTGAAATCCGGAGATTATATAGAAAGCATCAATGGAATCGCGCTGGAGAATAAGGAGGAGCTGGCCGAGGCGGTGGCGCGGCTTAAGGACGAGGACGCCCGCCTGACGGTCCGCCGCGGGGATGAACGGATGGAAGTTTCCCTTCATCCAACTCTCACGCAGGAAGGAGAGAGTAAGCTTGGTATCTGGGTCCGCAGCGACACCCAGGGCATCGGCACCGTTACCTATCTGGACCTGAACGGCCGATTTGGCGCTCTGGGGCACGGAATCAGCGACACGGATACGGGGGAAATGGTCGAAACCAGCGACGGCAGTCTTTATGACACCCAGATCATAGGGGTTGAGAAAGGTTCCGCCGGGAATCCCGGCGTGATGTCCGGCGTCATTTATTATGGTCCGAGTACTCTTCTCGGCAGCGTGGAGTCCAATACGGAAGAGGGAATTTTCGGCACGGTCAACGACCGTTTTATGAAAACGATCTCTTCCGAGCCCCTGCAGATCGGCTACCGCCAGGATATCCATAAAGGCGCCGCCCTCCTGCGCAGCGGTGTTTCCGGGGAAATAAAGGATTATGAGATCGAGATCGAAAAGATCGATTATTCCACCTCCCATACCAACAAAAGCCTCGTCATCCGCGTCACCGACCCAGAACTTCTGGAGCTGACCGGAGGAATCGTCCAGGGAATGGTCTCGTGTTATAATATGGACAACGCAGAAAATGCCCATTCTACAGGACTTTTTCGGTGTTTATCCTTAGCATCCGCGCAAGCGGAGTGGGGAGATGGCGTTCTGTGCGTCTCTCCCCACTGACCACAATCGTTGAAAAGTCCTGGAGCATATCCAGGATTTTTGATTCTCCAAAGCGTTGCCCCCGTAAAATTAAATATGTTGGAGGATAGTTATGGGAAAGAGTAAACTGGTTATTTCTGAGGATAAGACAAGTGAAGTATATCATGATGTTGTGACGCTCTTCAAAATATATCGTTCTGTATCCTGGAGAATGCAGGTTCAGGCGAATCAGGTAAAACATCGTTTTCAAAAGGAGTACGGTACGGATATTGATGAGTTTCTGGATTCCATTTATCAGGCTGGTATGGATCTGAATGAAGATGACGCCAACATCCGCTACAAGGTTGAAGCGATTAGCAATTCAAATAAGTTTCTTAAACTGATTGACGAGGCAGTAGAACTGATGCGCCAATATCATCCGCTGGGGGAAAAGTATTACTGGGTTTTGTATTATACATATATATCTGCCCATCAGCCTATGAATGTAGCGGAGATTGTTCGGAATGTGGAGTCACATTTGCCTGATAATATGCAGATTAATCGCAGCACGTATTTTAGGTGGAGAGAAGGAGCTTTTAAGGCTGTAGAGGGGATCCTGTGGGGATATGAAGAAGAGAGCAGGAGATTGCTGGAACATTTTAAGGATACATGGAATGAAAAATCAGAGTAAAACTATATATAGTATATAATTCGTTGACATGTACCATATATAGATGTATAATGAATATGCATTGGTTTTTGCATATTTGCGAAAGCAGATTTGCATAATTTTTGTTTCTGTGATGCTGCAGGAAGAGATCTTTAGGGGCGAACTATATAACATTACTGTACAAAGAATGATGCCGGTATTTTGAATATTTGGCATCTTTTTTGTACCCATTTTTAGGGAAGGAAGGTGAAAAAGATAATATCATATTTTCCATGATATTGTAAATGAAATCCTATTTTTGTATTAGAGGAAGCAAAACTGTGAGAAAGGTGGGTAGACTATCATATAAGAGATAGTCGAGGCCGCGAGATGTTGTTAAAGAGTTGCAATGAATAATGGAGGTAATTACGGTGAAAAGCGAAATGAAGTTTAGGGGTAATGCTCATTCAGATTTCTATTTGAGATATCTGCCTCAATGCCGTTATCAAGATTCGTATCATTCCGCGCTGATATATTGTCTTGGTATTGATAGGGATACCCGCAATCATATTGACAGGATTTATGATTTCAAGACTGGTTATGTTAAGCCAGAGTGTCTGCTTGAGGGCTGGCAGACATCCGGGAGCATGAAGATTATAAGGATGGCCTATAATTTGTATAACGATGGCATACCAAGTATCGATGATGATATGACAAAGGATGAAGTGTCTGAGGAGAGCGAAAGATATACGCCGTCTGATCTTTTCTGCTGCGAATATGCTCCATATTTCTGGCAGGCCATCAAGATCAGGTATCCTGATTATTGCAGTGGGGATTGATCATCGGGCATTACATGATAAGGGGATGAAAAGATGGGAAAAGTGATAGCCATTGCAGCCCAGAAGGGCGGTGTGGGAAAGAGTACAACCTGTGTTAATCTGGGCATTGGTTTAGCCAGGAAAGGGAAAAGGGTTCTATTAATCGATATGGATCCCCAGGGCAATATGTCTTCCTGCCTGGGTATTGAGGAGCCAGACAGTTTGAAGGTTACAATTGTGAATATACTGGAGAAGATCATGAATGATGAACAATGGGAACCTACAGAAGGACTTATGCATCAGGTGGAAGGGGTAGATTTTCTGCCGGCTAATATAGAACTTGCTGGATTGGAAACAACGCTGGTGAATGTAATCAGTAGGGAAACGATACTGAGAGAGTATATAGACCGTATTCGGTCTATATATGATTATGTGATTATTGATACTATGCCATCATTAGGGATGCTCACAATCAATGCGCTTGTAGCAGCAGACAGTGTTCTGATACCTGTAGAAGCAGCCTATTTACCTATTAAGGGACTTCAACAGCTGATGAAGACAATCGGAAGAGTACGCCGGCAGTTGAATCCAGAACTTCAGATGGAAGGTATTCTGCTGACCAAGGTGGATAGGAGAACTAATTTTGCAAAAGACATCATAACCCTGCTTCAACAAGCATATGGGGAAAGGGTTCATATCTTTCAGAACTGCATTCCTCTCTCAGTCCGGGCGGCGGAAACAAGCGCAGAGGGCAAAAGTATTTTTCTCCACGATCCGAAAGGAATTGTAGCAGAGGGATATCAGGCCTTGGCAGAGGAGGTGTTAAGTCGTGAGAGCACGCAGTGCGCAAAAGATCACTCTGACGCCTTATGACAAATTATTTGAGAGTGCAGAACCAGTAGATGGCGGTGCGGAGCAGATCTGTTTCCTGCCAATAAATAGGCTTCACTGCTTTCCCAACCATCCATTCCATGTGATTGATGATGAGCGAATGCAGGAAATGGTTGAGAGTATTCAGATGTATGGTGTACTTGTACCGGCTATAGTCAGAGAAGATGGACACAATGGTTATGAAATTATTGCAGGCCACAGGAGAAAACGCGGCTGTGAATTAGCAGGACTTACAGAGATGCCGGCCGTAATTCGAAACATGTCGGACGATGAGGCTTCTATTGCCATGGTTGATTCCAATATTCAGAGGGAAAGTATTCTGCCTTCGGAAAAAGCCTGGGCTTATCGTATTAAACAGGAGGCGCTGAACCATCAAGGCATAAAGGACGGACGGATTTCAGCGGATCTGGTAGGGGAAGCAGCCGGTGACAGTCGAAGGACTGTCTATCGTTATATCCGCCTTACTTATCTGAATAATGAACTTATGGACTGGGTGGATAAAGGAAACATTACCGTTGTAGCGGGCGAAATACTATCTGGTCTAAACAAGGAAAGACAGGATATCCTTGCAGACGTAATCCGTGAATCTGGCCGGTACCCGTCAAAGGAAGAATCTGGTGACATTCTCCGGGCCGATGACGGGAACGGGCTTATAAGGGAACAGATTATTGATATACTTGGCAATCGAAAGAAGAATAGGGACAGTGGAATAACCTTACCGATTGGTCGAGTACGGGGATATTTTCCGGAGGGTTACACTCGGTGCCAGATGGAAGAAATCATTTACCAGTTGCTAGATTCATGGAAAGCAGGAAGGGCAAAAGAATAGCTTTGTGCCATGATGGCACAAGGCGAATGAAATGGATGCATGTGAGGTGACTATGGGAAGATGGAATAATTTAGGTACCTCGAAAGTTATTTGCAATAATTGCTATCTATAAAGATATATAATATCAAACAAATATAAGGAGAGAGAAATGAAAGTGTCTATTTATGCTCGTGTTTGTTATCAGGATCAGGTTGCACTCGAAAAACAGGTGGAAAGACTTAAACAGTATGCGGAAACCAATGGTTACATTGTAACTTCTGTAACTGCAGTGTCTGGAATCTCTGGATTGAATAATAGGGAATCCCTTCAGTCAATGATTGAAATGGCGGAAACCAATGATTTTGATGCTATCCTTGTTACCGATTCGTCGCGAATAAGCCGGGATATGGTAACTTATATGGAATTTGTGAAAGAACTTGAGAAACATGGAAAAACTGTTGTATGCATGTCTGGCGGATCCGGTTATGATGGAATGCTTGACGGATTCAAAAGGATTATAAACTCTGTTGGGATAAAGAACAAGGCTGTATTTGAAACAGACAATAGTAGATAAGTCCTCAACAACGTGTTCATGAGATAATTCTTGGTACAAGAAATATATTTTGTACAAACATATCTACAATATATAGTGTTATCATATTGACATATGCAATATATAGTGCTATTATGAAAGCGTATTGATTTATGTATATCTGATGCAACAGGTATACAGAATAATTTTGTTCCTTGCCGGACGGCTGGAAGCAGACAGGAAACAAAACTGTCAGTTTTAATATCGCGAAACGAAGAATGACGCTGAATCTTTTTACAGATACAGCGTCTTTTTTTGTACCGGGAAGGGCAGCAGTACAGAAGGAGGATCGTTGGAACCGAAAGCAGATTTTGAAGAAAGAGAGGGAGAGAAAGCAAATGATGAATCAAGAAGCTTGCATTGAGAGGATGCACCAATGCGGATTGAAAGCGGATGTGATTGAACAGAAACTGAAGGAGAGGCTTGGAGAGAACACCAGTATAAGCTTTATCGCGAAGACGGGCAATAATGGGAGTATGCGGTTGGGTGTTGCGATTCGTGCACCCCATGCTGCCATAGCGATGGTCATTTATTTGGACAGTATGGTATTGGAAGTTATGGATGGGAGAAGGAATATTGATGAAATGGTAGATGGTCTTGTTCATGTGTATCTGAATAATAAGGATCGTGAAAAGGCTTACCAAGATATCCTGGATTTTGGGCCAGAATATATCCTGAAGAATGTCAGATGCCAGCTGGTCAACCGGGAGATGAACCGGCAGCTTCTTATGCGCTGCCCAAATACGGAATACCTCGACCTGGCTGTAATCTATCGTGTTCTGGTAAAGAAAGATGGGGAGATAAAGGGAACCATTCTGGTAGATAACAAGATGTGCCAGCACTATCAGATTGAAAAGGAGCATTTGGAAACATGTGCCTGGCAGAACACAGAACGGGACGGATTTGCATTAGAACGTATATCACCGGCTGATATAGATGATGGAGTGCTGTATATTGCCGGAACCCAGAATTGTTATCAGGGCGCTGCCGTGATGCTTTTTACTTCTTTCCTGCGGGAAATATCAGATCAGCTTGGCAGGGATCTGTATATCTTTCCAAGCAGTGTCCATGAAGTACTCATAGCGCCTATAAATAGCACGGGACCGGACGTAGGTTCTTTGAAAGATATGGTTGAGGAAGCTAATCGAAATTGCATTCCGAAGGATAAAATCCTGAGCGACAGCGTCTACCGCTACAGCCGAAGTATGAATGTAGTTGAGCGAATCGCTTAATAGGAAGGAGAAAATGAATGAAGAAAGACAAGCTGAAGAAACTTCGTCTTACAGCACAGACACTGGAGCCGGTGGAAAATCCGGAAGCCTGCTTGCTTTTGCTGGGAGATATCCAGATGGAAATGCCAGAAGAGATGAGGCTGAGTCCTGTAGAGACCAGTCATCACAGACAAAGACTGCCGGATGGCACACTGCAGGCCGACCTGGAAATCAAAGGCATCCGTTCAGACCTGCGTCCAATCGCGCACCTAAGGCTTAGTAAACAGGCGGAGGTTCTGGATTATAATTTTTTCTGTTCCAGGTTGCCTGGAACTGTAGTGACTGATCTGCAAGCGGAGATTATGGATTTCAGTACAGGAAAGAAGGCTCCTATGGAGGTAAAGAAACTGGAGCTATCTTTTAACAATGGAAAGCGTGTCGATCTAACGGATAGGGTCAGTGTTCATTTGCTGAACCGTCTGGCTGCGTAGAAAGGATGGTAGAATATGGGAAAGACGACGGTGGATACGAAACGAATTGTGAGGATCAGCGCTGAAATTCAGCTGCCACTCAAGGTCGGTGAGGAAGCCTGCTATCGGAAGGACGGTCATCTGATGTTTACAGACAGGGTAAGACGTATCCTTGAGATTGCGGCAGACTATGCAAGATTTGAGACATCATCGTATTACTACACGATAGAGCTCGGCGGGAGTTCAGGACAGATGAAATTGGCTGCCTGAGAGTAGAAGGACAAAGAATGAGAATGTTTTGGCATTGACTTGCGATTCTGCAAAACTTATAATGATATCATCAGTTTCCGCGCATGGACATTCCATGGGAGGCCGTGGTGACTGGGAATAACAGAAACAAAAAGGCAATCACGGAAGTGGTTGCTTTTTTGTTGGTGCGCCTGGCGGCGCACGTTTCTAACGGGTGAAAGTCCCGAATCCGCCCGGTAGTGGGAAGGATACAGCCGAAGGCAAGGGTGTCCGTCGTGAGATGGAATCTGAAGGAAGCCGGATGTGGGGAACCTACTAACCCACGGGCAAACCTCTGACCTGACGAACAGAAACCGCATAGGAGGCTATGCATGGGGGCAAGACTGCCAACCAAGCCGAAACCCAATAACTACACGGAACCATGTATGGTAGATGCGGCAGGTGGATGGAGGGAAAGAAACGTGTGATACCCGGGGAGGTCTGTGCGGCCTGTCCCGAGAGGGATAACCACTGCCGGAAGGCAGTGCTGAGCGCACAGAAGTCAGCAGAGGCCGTAGTAGCCAGGTGGAACAAGTTTCCGCTGGGTGAAGGACCGAATCAACAGGAGTCTTGAGTACGACCCGGAAAGGAGGAATAAGCAGATGGGTGCAGAAAACAACGAAGAAAGCTGCTTACAAAGAGATAGTGCGGAACACAAAGGGTATGTAAGAGCGCACCGTTCATTCAACCGGATATGGAAGGAAAGAGACAGTGCAGAGCCTGACCTCTTGGAGAAGATACTGGATAAGGATAACCTAAACAGAGCATTCAAGAGAGTGAAGGCAAACAAGGGAGCGCCGGGAGCAGATGGAATGACCATCGACGAGACGCTTACCTATCTAAGGGAGCATAACCACGAAATCGTAGACAGGATAAAGGCGGGACATTATACGCCGAAGCCGGTCAAAAGAGTGGAGATCCCGAAGCCCGATGGTGGAATGCGAAAACTCGGCATTCCTACCGTCATAGACCGTACCATACAACAAGCCATGGCGCAGCAGATGATACCGATTTACGAGCCGCTATTCTCGGAAAACAGCTTTGGTTACCGACCGGGGAAAAGTGCGAAGGATGCCATAGGAAAGGTGAAGGAGTATGCGGAACAGGGATATACCCATGCGGTAAGCTTGGATTTATCTAAGTACTTCGACACGCTGAACCACACAATCCTGCTGAACCTGCTGAGAAGAGACATCAAGGATGAGCGGGTAATCCAGATGGTGAAGAGGTATCTGAAGAGCGGAGTGATGGAAAACGGAGTGGTCATTGAAACGGTGGAAGGCTCGCCGCAGGGCGGACTATGCAAAGCTTAGCATAACCCTCCCTATGCAAAGCAGAAGACTATGCAAAGAA
>CANQBX010000046.1 GCA_947589095.1 uncultured Lachnospiraceae bacterium | reverse complement strand
TTCCGTACGCCGGGCGGACCCGGCTCCATGTTCTGCTGTGATATTATGTTAACAGGCTTTCCTCGCCCTCCGGGGGCTCGCCTTCCTCGTCCAGGGCTCCATCGATCAGCTTCAGGAGCTCCAGGGCGCTGCGGAAATATTTCCGCTCCTGTTTCTCGGCCCAGGCCACCTCGCCCTGCCAGGTAGCGTTCTGGCGGAATTTGACCCGCACGATGAAGGTGCCAAGATTCCCTGCCTTCTGCATTACTCTGCTTTCATCCATGCCTGACATCACCTCCTCATGTGCCGCCATATGCCCGGCCGATTCGAATTCACGGATCTGGGTCGAGCGCTGGGGGAATTTCCACTGGTCATACAGCCAATCCATTTCCTCGATCATCGCTATGGCGCTTGAAAACGCGATCGGACTGTCCTGATACTGATGCCAGAGCACTCCCGAATAATCCTTGCCGCGCCGTTCATTCACGCAGATGCAGATCAGATTCGGAGAATACATGGCGAATGAGCCTCTCATCTGCGATCCCTCCCTGCGTCTGACTCTGCGTATTGCTCCTGATCCGGCTGATTCCGGATTGTTAATTGTAATATAGCAGTGTTTTTATCTCACTACTTATCTCACTGGCAGATTCTGGGGGACTTTTTGAAGAAATGGAAATCGATTTTCCGGTGAAAAAGGCGCAGAAAAAGCCGCCGTGCGCTGTCCGCACGACGGCCGGTTACGGTATCTCACTATCCTAATTTGCGAAAACTCACGAGAGATTCCATGCTGTAGCTTAAGGTTCCCGCCGCTCCCTCCTGCTTCTTCCAGGCGGCGGACAGGCGATCGAAGGCTTTCGCGCCGTTCTCACGGCCGGTTCCGGTCAGGACGATCAGGTATTGGCACCGGCTGTATTTGGTATAAATATCCCCCTTGCGGAAGACATGGCCGACCACGTCTTTAAGAAGAGACATCTGCTCCTCCTCCAGACCGTTTTCCTCCAGCGGCGTCTTACCCCCCCCGCACCGCAGAATTCCATGTACACAGCAGAAGGAACATGGACTGGCCGCTGCGTTCCACCAGCCGGGCCAGGATCTGGCAGATATTGAAGAATACGGAATAGCTGCAGTAAAAGGCGCCCTCGGCGGACTCTTCCCGCAGCGGGACCACGATGTCCGACAGGCGGCGGACCCGGCGGCGGAGATGCTCCTCGATGATCTCCAGCCGTTTCAGGTATTCCTGACCGGGCGTGATGCCCATCTCCTCATCGTAAAGCCGTTCCGTATTCTGATAGAGCTCGTAAGCCCCGTTATAATCGTTCATGGCGATCATCGCGTCGATCTCCGGCAGCTGCCAGGAATCGAAGGGGAACAGGATCGCGGCGTCGTGGTAAAGGCTTCGGGCCTTCACAAGCTCGCCGAGCCGCTCGTACTCCCCGCCCAGCGTGCGGATAACGCGGCCGTACAACTGCTTTAACTCTCTCTCCCTGTGGATGACCCACAGCTCGGTACAGAATTCGTCCAGGAAACTCCCGGTATACATGCCGGCGGCCTCCTCCAGCATAGCGAGGCGCGCCGCGTTGTCGTCACCGCGGTAGGCCAGGGCCTCTACGGCCTTCTGCTGGAACACGATCACATCCACCCACACCGGGAAGTCCGCCTCGAAGCGGCATACGCCGCCGTCGAAGACCAGGGTCGCTCCCTCCATCCCCCACGCGGCCCACTGCCTGCGCAGGCGCCACAGAAGGTTATTGATGCTTTTATTGGTGTCGGAGCGCCATTCCTGGCCGCCCCCGTAGATATTGTCAATGAGTTCGCGCTTCGTAACGCCCTTCGCTCCGCCCAGAAGCAGCATGGCGAACAGCTGGATCAGCTTGCTGTTGTTGCCGCGGATCATATTCATGCTCTGCCCATAGAATTCCATGGTAAAAGCGGACAGCATACGTACCCGCAGGCCCTGGTACACAAGACCTCCGGCGCTGTCCGTATCCCCCGGTCCCGCAGGACCGGCCGGCTTCTCCGCCTGTTCCCCCTTCAGTATTCTGCTTTCCCCCGCATCCTGGCCGTTCATCATCTTATCTCCCGCCCGAATGGTATCCCGCGCATTCACACGCCGGAAGGCTGCGCGGATTTGCTTTTATTGTAGTCAATGACGTTTGGAATGTCAATCAGAATTTTCGAATGCATTCGAATGCATTCTCCCGAAAAATTTGAAAATCCCGCAAAAACTTAGCGGATAGCACTTGATTTTCATAAAGAGATGTGATAGAATGAATTTCGTCGCTGATGGAAGGCGGCAGAATCATTAAGCGCGAGTGGCTCAGGGGTGGAGCACCACCTTGCCAAGGTGGGGGCCGCGGGTTCGAATCCCGTCTCGCGCTCTTTCTTTTTCCTTGAAAATACGTGGGATCCCGGGAGTCGGGATCCCGATTTTGTTTGGCTCCTAATCCGAAATAGTATCTATGCAGGCCGCTCCTGTTGGCACAGGAGTGGTTTTGCTTATTGACTTTGCCCTCCGATAGGGGCTGCGTTGTATCAGATTCTGACATGGAGTCCATTAAAGGAAATTCTCATACTGTTCATAACTATTTTCAAAATTTCTCCGCGTGTTATTATCTCAGTTTATCTTTCCATGGCTTGAAATCTTGTATATGCCATTAATTAGTATAATGATTATCGCAAGTACGAAGACCATCAATGTGTTCAAACAAATCAGGTTTTATCGGTGCACCCAAAGGATCCAGAACAAAATCAATTCCTTCCCTACGAGCCAGTTTTGCAGCGGGAACAAAGTCACTGTCACCTGAAATAAGAACGATTTGATCAACCTGCTTCTTATAGGCAAGGGAGGCTATGTCTAAGCCTATTTTCATGTCTACACCCTTTTGATCAACTTGAAGGGCAAAATCATTCTCTGTTAGATCCTCCCATTTAATTTTTCCCCTGCATAGCTTCTTCGTGACTTCTGGGCGAAGATTATAATGGGCCACAGAATCGGAAAGCTTGCCAAGACGTAGAGCAAACTTTCGATATCTTTTAAGTTCGTTCAGAAAAGTAGTCATCCATAAATTCAGGTCTGATTTAGAAAAATCAATTTCCTGATTTGTGAATGGATGCCTGAGCTTTTTGCTCATTGGAGGACAGTCATAATAGAATATACGGTAGAGGTCATGCTTAAGCTTTTCGTCTTTGTGATTCATGTATCGCTCTGTTAAATGTCTGCGACAGTAATTATCTAATTCCGCCGCTCGGTCTTCTGCGGTTTTCTCTCCAATTTTAATCTGTGCTCGACGACGATAAAAACCACCATCTACAAGAATTGCTGTGCTCATATGTACCTCCTTGCAATGAAAAAGCCTTAGGTTCGGCATATCCCCTATAATGGGCTGCTTACTGCTAAGGCATTATTAGTGGTGTAACTCACGTTACACTGCTATCATATGCGAATCAGTAAAAAAAGTCAACCCATATATCAAAAAATTCACAAAATGTTAAAATCTATTCCATTTTTCGGAAAAATTATTCTCTTGGCCGAAACAGGATAATCTGTGCGCTGGGCCTGTGCTTTACGCTCCTCTTCTTCCTTCTCCTGCGTCGATATCTCCGGATGCTAGCAACTTTTCCTCCTGTCTTGCTTCAAGATCCAGATCCGGCTGAGAGATATCGATGCCGAGAACCCGGTGATTTTTTAAAATCTCTTGCACGAAAAAATAATAACACACGTCAGCGGAAAAGTAAAGAAAAGCAGGATAGCGTATACAGACGGTATACACACCATAGACGGCGTGCATTCCTCCTTGATTTTATTGGGCTTTTGGAGTTTTGTGTGGTTCGAATCCCGTCTCGCGCTCTTTCTTTTTCCTTGAAAATACGTGGGATCCCGGGAGTCGGGATCCCGTTTTTGTTTACATAATGGAATTTACTGAACGTTTTTACTGAACATTTTCGCGAAACCTTATTTATCTACCGATCAGGAAATCTTCTCTTTGGACGCCTGATCCGATCTCTGGGACAGGTATCCGTTGATCCGTTCCGCTTCCATTTCTGTATCACTCTGCGTGTAAAACCGGATCAGCGTCTTCGGGCTGTTGCCCATGATGGAACTGATCAGCGCCGCGTTCGGCGTCTTCCGCATGTTGTTGGTGGCGAAGGATGTCCGGAAGCCGTAAAGCGGGGTCCAATGTCCCCGACTTAAATGAATTGCCATTCTGTTGTTTTTGTGATACATTTTTATAGACAACCATCACGAAGCGAAAGAGGTAGTTTATCCATGAATAAGAAAGAGATCGCGGAGATCCGCCGCCAGTATACCCCCGACCGCTGCACGATCACCCGCATCTGCGGCTGCTATGTCGACGCAGAGAAGAACATCCGGACGACACTTAAGGAGGCGTTTCTCTCCCTGCCGGAGGATGACGCTTACAAATATCTGGCCATTTTCAAGAAGACCCTGTCCGGCACCGTGGGGAAGAACCTGATCAATCTGGATTTCCCGCTGGAGGAAGAGCGGGAAGGCGGCCGGCAGGAATTCCTGCTGAAGCTGCGCGACAGCAGGCTGAAGGACGACGAACTGACGGAACAGTTCTATAACCGCGTCATTGAGAATTTCAATTACGGCGAGAATTATTATATCATCCTGATCCACGTGGCCTACGACGTGCCGGGCAAGGCCAGCGACGGCACGCAGATGTATGACGCCTCGGACAATGTCTATGAGTACATTCTGGGCAGCATCTGCCCGGTGAAGCTTTCCAAACCCGGCCTGGGCTATAACGCGGAGAAGAACTGCATTGAGAACCGGATTCAGGACTGGATCGTGGATATGCCGATGAAGGGCTTCCTGTTCCCGGCCTTCAACGACCGCTATACCGACATCCACAGCCTGCTCTACTACACGAAGGACGCGGCCCAGCTGCAGGAGGATTTTATCCGGGAAATGTTCGGCTGCGGGCAGATCCCGCTGCCGGCGAAAGCGCAGAAGGAGACCTTCCGGTCGCTGATCGCGGATACGCTGGGAGAAGAATGCGACTACAGCGTGGTCCGCAGCATCCACGAGACGCTGAACGAGAAGCTGGAAGAATATAAGGACGAGCCGGAGCCGCTGGAACTGGGGAAACAGGAAGTCCGCCGGATCTTCGAGGAGAGCGGCGTGTCCGACGATCTGCTGGAGGAATTCGATTACCACTATGACGAGCGGGCCGGAGAGAAGACGTCTTTCCTGGCAGCCAACGTGGCCAGCACGAAATCATTTCAGATCGAGACCCCGGACGTGGTCATCCGCGTGAAGCCGGAGGCCGCCGGCATGGTGGAGACCCGCGTCATCGACGGACGACAGTGCATCGTGATCGCGGTCAGCGATAAGGTTGAGGTGAACGGGGTCAGTATTCACTGTAAATGAGGGCCCATAAATGATGCTGCGGCCCGGCGCCATAGCGACGAGAATTCATTCGCTGCGGCGCCGGGCTTTTTCTATGCAAAATGACTTGCGACACAAAAATGAAAAAGCACCGTAAATACGGCACTTTCAGAATGCGGGTAGCCGGACTTGAACCGGCACGGGGTCGCCCCCGAGAGATTTTAAGTCTCTTGTGTCTGCCTATTCCACCATACCCGCGCTTATGCGCTGTTCGTTTCCCGAACATGCTTTATGAAAATGCACGGATCTCCGCCATGGACGTCACTGCATTTTCAAAATGGATGGAGGTGGATTCGAACCACCGAAAGCACTGCTAACAGATTTACAGTCTGCCCCCTTTGGCCACTCGGGAACCCATCCATGATCGCCGTCCGCGCTGCCGCGCTGTCTCCCGCACTCCGGCAGGAAATCCTCTGTACGCGGCGCTTCCCGCACGCGCGCAGCCTGCGCGTTTCGCGCCTTCCGGCGAAATTCAGTGTATCACAGCCACAGTAAAAAATCAAGGGGTTTTCTCCACATTGTAGCCGCTCTTGTTGGACACCAGGAGCACTGCGCTGCTGCCGTCCATCTCCAGTTCCACATATCCGTTCTCCACCGGCAGATCGACGGCGCCCACATTGTAGCCGTCGGCGTCCGTCTTGATCACACGGGTCAGCCGGTCGCTGTCCTCGATGCCGATCTGCCAGACCGGGATACTTACGGTCTGGGGGGCCGCGCTGTTATTCACCGCCACCACGCAGCGGTTATCCGCGTCAAACCGGCCGTAGGCGATCAGCTGCCGGCCGGCCGCAAGCTGTTTCAGCGATCCGTGGCGCAGGGCGCCGTTCATCTTATGCAGGCCGATCATATATCGATGGAACTCGATCATTTCCTGATCTTCCCGCCCCCAGGGATACGTCCGGCGGTTATCCGGATCCGTCCAGCCGCATAAGCCCGTCTCGTCCCCGTAGTAGATCGTGGGCGCGCCAGGCCAGGTCATCTGGACGACCACGGCCTCCCGGAAAATTCCTTTATGGATGCCCCTTTCCGCCGCCTCCGGCCCGCTGGTAGCGATACGCCCCGGCGTCCGATTGGTGCGGGTCATGAACCGGGAATGATCGTGATTGGACAGCTCGTTCATGGAGGTCAGGATCGACGGCATCTGCATCCGGCTCATATAGTAGTTCATGGAGCGGAAGAACGCCTCGCCGTCGCCGTACAGGTTCGGATCGTATTCGTCGCTGTGCTTCTCCATACCGGTCAGAAACCAGGTCAGCGGCTCCATGAAAGCGTCGTAGTTCATGATCGTGTCCCACTGGTCGCCTTCCAGCCACGGCGTCGGATCGCCGTAATGCTCCGCCAGGATCAGAGCCTCCGGATTGGCTTCCTTCACGGCCCTGCGGAAATCCCGCCAGAACCGATGATTAAACTCGCTGCTGTGTCCCAGATCCGCGGCTACATCCAGCCGCCAGCCGTCTGCGTTATACGGCGGAGAGACCCATTTGCGGGCGATCTGAAGGATATATTCACAAAGCTTCGGCGATTCCTCATAGTTCAGCTTCGGCAGCGTCTCATAGTCCCACCAGCCCTCGTAAGAAGCGTTGTCCGGCCAGCCATCCGCCCGGCGGAATTTAAAAAACGTATGGTAAGGACTGTCCTTTGACGCGTAAGCGCCCGGCGCGTACTGCCCCGTACTTCCGTAAATATTCTCCCGGTCCAGCCATTTGTTAAAGGAACCGCAATGATTGAACACGCCGTCAATGATGACGCGCAGGCCCTTCTCATGGGCCTCATGCACGAAATCCGCGAAGAACCGGTCGCTGGCCGCCAGATTCTCCGGCGACGCGGTGCGGATGCGGTACCTGGACGCGTCCCGGTTGCCGTGGGACCGGCTCGCCACCGCCTCGCCGCCGTCCTTCACGATCCTGCCGTAATGGGGATCGATATGGTCATAGTCCTGGGTATCGTACTTGTGGTTGGACGGCGAGACAAAGAGCGGATTAAAATAAATGGCGTCCACTCCCAGCCCTCTGATATATCCCAGCTTATCCCGCACCCCCTGCAGGTCTCCGCCGTAGAAACGGCCTACATCCATACTTGACGGATAGGAATACCAGTCGTCCACATGCCTGACCGGCGCGCCCACATAGATATACTCATCGTCCGTCACATCATTGGCCGCATCGCCCCGGCAGAACCGGTCCACGAAGATCTGGTACATCACCGCCCCCTTGGCCCACTTAGGCGTATGGAATCCGGGAGTCAGGCAGAAATCAAACTGCCGGCGGTTATCCTGATCGGCCCCCAGCCTATTATAATGACAGACCTTATCCTCTTTCACAACCAGAAAATGGTAATTCACCGGATAATCCGGTACGATCATATGATATTCAAAATAATCGAATAACGCGTCCGAACCCCCGCGCCACATCCGCTTCGGCTCCTCATCCTGCTCCACGAAATAAACCTCATTCACATCATTGCGGGCCGTCCGGAACCGAAACGTCACCTGCTGCCCCGCGTCCGCCTCCGCCGGCGTCCGGAAGTCCTGGGTCTCATCTGTAAACAGGGCCTCTTTATTCATAAAATCATTCTCCTGTCGTCCTCATAACTGCTAAATTCCATTCTATATGATTCCTCCAGAATAAACAAGGGGTTATTTTCCGAAACTCCTCCCTCCCAAACATTACTCTCTCCAAAAAACATCGCCCTCTCCAAAAAACATCGCTCCCGCCAAAAAACAGCGCAAAGACCGCAGTCCGCAGAAGGTGAATTTTGTGAGCGGCCGAAAATTCGAGATGAACAGCGATTTGTGTTATCACGAAAAATGGACCTGTCTGAGCGAAGCGAGTTGTCCATTTTTCGTGATGCCCTTAACAAATCGCTGTGAATCCGAATTTTCCCGCGAGCAAACCTGAACCTGCTGCGGACTGCGGTCTTTGCGCGTAACTTACGCGGCCAATACAAGCAAGCCGTCACTAGCGGCTTGCTTACATGGAAACATAATGCAGAAAGAACATCACCGGCTCTTTCCCTGCATGAAAACAAAGTGAAAGAACCGGTGGGGTAACCGGTTCTTTCAGGAGAAGGTATTTCGTTTCTTATGGGGTGTAGCAAAAAACTAAATGTATTGGGGGGTACGTCAATTATACTATCACACGCCCCCGGATTTGAAAAGCGGTACGATTCACAAAATTCACAAAACCATTTCTCGTTTTTTGTGCATTCCGCACAGGCTCATTCTCTCGCCCGACACCGTTCCCGGTCTTCAATCGCAATACTGACGGGAGGCTTGACGCATTTTACACAAAGAGTGCCTCGAACTCCTCCTGTCCGATCTTCTCTTTCTCCATCAGCAGCTCCGTGCACTTGTGAAGCACATCCACATGCTCCTCGATAATCCCCTTCGCCTTCGCGTAGCACTCGTCGATGATCCGCTTCACCTCGCTGTCGATTACCGATGTCACCTGCTCGCCGTAGCTCTTGGCGTGGGCCAGCTCGCGGCCGATGAAGACCTCCTCGCTGTCGGTCTCATAGTTGATGGTGCCCACCTTCTCGGACATGCCATACTTAACGACCATAGCGCGGGCGATAGACGTGGCCTGCTTGATATCCTGGGACGCGCCGGTCGTGATATCGTCGAAGACCAACTCCTCGGCAATCCGCCCGCCAAGCGATACCATGATGTCCTGCAGCATCTTGCCCCTCGTGTTGAACATCTCGTCCTTCTCCGGCAGCGGCATCGTATATCCGGCCGCCCCCTGTCCCGTGGGGATAATGGAAATCGTATGCACCGGCCCCACATCGGGAAGCAGATGGAACAGGATCGCGTGGCCGGTCTCGTGATAGGCGGTGATCCGCTTCTCCTTCTCGGAGATTACGCGGCTGTGCTTCTCCGCTCCGATGCCCACTTTGATAAACGACCGGTCGATATCGCCCTGGGTAATGAACCTGCGGTTCTCCCGCGCCGTCAGGATCGCGGATTCATTCAGAAGGCTCTCCAGATCCGCGCCGGTAAAGCCGGCCGTCGTCCGGGCCACCCGCTCCAGATCCACGTCGTCGCTCAGCGGCTTATCCTTGGCGTGGACCTTCAGGATCTCCTCGCGGCCCCGCACATCCGGGCGGCCTACCACGATCTTCCGGTCGAAACGGCCGGGACGCAGGATCGCGGGATCCAGGATATCCACACGGTTCGTCGCCGCCATCACGATGATCCCCTCATTGACCCCGAAGCCGTCCATCTCCACCAGAAGCTGATTCAGAGTCTGCTCCCTCTCGTCGTGGCCGCCTCCCAGGCCGGTGCCTCTCTGGCGGGCCACGGCGTCAATCTCGTCAATAAATACAATGCAGGGCGCGTTCTTCTTCGCGTCCTCGAACAGATCGCGGACACGGGACGCGCCCACGCCCACGAACATTTCCACGAAATCCGATCCGGAAATGCTGAAGAACGGTACGCCGGATTCGCCTGCCACCGCCTTGGCTAAAAGTGTCTTGCCGGTTCCGGGCGGGCCCACTAACAGCACGCCCTTGGGGATCCTGGCGCCCACGGAGGTGTATTTCTGGGGATTCTTAAGGAAATCGACCAGCTCCTCCAGATCCTCCTTCTCCTCCCGCAGGCCGGCCACGTTCTTAAAGCTGAACTTTCCGGCGTCCTCGCAGAGCTTCGCGCGGCTCTTGCCGAAATTCATCATCTTGGCGTTAGCGCCGCCTCCTCCGGACGCCCTGGCGTTCATCATCATGAAAAGCACCACCAGAACGATGCCCGATACGGCCACCGGCACCACCAGAGACAGAAGATAGCTCTCGTGGGGCACATCCTCCCGGGCGAATTCCACATTATGCTCCAGCAGGTACTTCTCCTCCGCGGTCACATCCGACACATAGAGGTTATATACCGCTCCGTCCTTCATGGTCAGCAGCAGCCGGCCGGTCGGCGTCTCCTTGTTCTGAATGATCGTGGCAAACACCACATCGCCCGATTCTACCTGGCGCATGTACGCCTGCTGGGTCAGCTCCTCCGGGTAACTGCGCCGGTTAAACACGTTGGCCGCAAAGAGCACGATCAAAATAAGCAGGACAAGGCCCAGCCCATTGCCCATTGTCTGTCGCTGTCTCAAATCTGACTGCCTCCTTAAAATTCCACTACTCCGATATACGGGAGATTCCTGTACCTCTGGTCGTAATCCAGACCATACCCCACGACGAACTCATCCGGAATCGAGAAGCAGGTATAATCTACCTTCACCTGCTTCTTCACACGCCGCTCCGGCTTGTCAAGCAGAGTACACAGACGGATGCTCGCAGGCCCCCGCTGCTTTAAGATCTCGATCAGATAGGCCAGCGTCCGGCCGGAATCGATGATATCCTCCACGATCAGGACGTCCTTGCCCTCCAGAGGCTCATCCAGATCCTTGACGATCCGGACCACGCCGCTGGACTCGGTGCCGCCGCCGTAGCTGGACACGGACATGAAATCCAGGGACACCGGAAGCGTCAGCCTCTTGGCAAGCTCACATGTGAAGAACACGCCTCCCTTCAGCACGCAGATCAAATGAACCGGTCTGCCCTCATAATCTCGGCTGATCCGGGCGGCCACTTCGCTGATCTTCCTGTTCACATCCTCTTCCGGAATCAATACCCGTATTTTCTCCGCCATATTCCTCTCCTCCGTATGCCCGCGCCTGCAGAATCTCCTTCGTCTCTTCCGTTACTTTATAGTATTCGCTGATCCGGTATCCGACAATCCACAGCACATGGCTGCCCTCCGCGAGAAGCGGGATCCGGTCCCGCTCCTGCCGCGGAACCTTCTCGTCGATCATATAGGACTTCACGCTCTTGCGGTGACCGCCCTTTAATGTGATATAATCGCCGGTCCGCCGGGTCCTTACCGATAACGCGCCTTCTATTTTATCATAATCAAACCATTTCGTATACCGATTTTCAGGAATTTTATGGTTTTTTTCATAGGGGAAACGGGAAAATGCGATCGGAGCCGCCGGGTCTGCCGCGGCGGTCCCGCCCTTTTGCGGCTTTGCTCCGCCTGCCGCAGGCCGCTCTGCCCTTTCCACCCAGATCATCGCATATTCCCGGACTGCCCGCAGGCCGTACGGAAGACTTACCTGCTTCCCGGTTCCCATGCGGGCCAGACTGCAGATCTGTTCCACATGAGCCGAAGTGATATCCTTCACCGAACAGGTCATCCGCTTTATCATCTTCATCACAAGATAGCCCGCCAGAATCTCCGGCTGACCGCCCAGTACCGCCGCGGGAATCCCGCAGCGTTCTGCCGGAGATTCCGTCACAGATCGGCCCTTCCCGTCCGAAGTCACGGCCGAAAGCCCGCCGCGGCCTTCTGACGTCTCTGCCGCCGGCCCGCTCCGCCCTTCCGCAGTTTCCTCAGGAGATCCGTCCCCTTCTCCCGCAGCCACTCCGTATTCTTCCCAGATTCTTGCCGCTTCCTTCTCGAAATATGCGTCCGCCTGCGCCATCCGCTCCCCTGCCGCCAGGATATGTTCTACCGCCTGGGCGTTTACATCATGGCATATCATGGGCAGAAGCCGCCGGATCCGGTTGCGCGTATAACCGGCGGTATCGTTGGTAGAATCTTCACAGCAGCTCAGGCCGTTCTCCGCCAGATAGGAACGGATCTCCCCGCGGCTTACGCCAAGCAGCGGGCGGATGAGGCAGATCCCGCCGTCCATCGCCGCGGACGGCGCCATCCCCGCCAGCCCTTTCAGCGCGCTGCCGCGGAAAAGATTGTGCAGGATCGTCTCCGCCTGGTCCTCCTTCTGGTGGCCGACGGCGATCCGCACGCCTTCGCAGTTCATCCGCCGCGCTTCCTCCCGCAGCGCCCGGTAGCGCAGGATCCTTCCCGCTTCTTCCTCAGACAGTCCGTTCCCGGCCGCGTAGCCCCGCACGTCCGCATATACCACATGGCAGGGCACATCCCACTCTGCCGCCAGCTTCTCCACGAAAGCCGCGTCCCGGTCCGCCTCTTCTCCGCGCAGTCCGTGATGGACATGAACCGCCCAAACCGTCAGCCCCAGCTCCTTTCGGAGGCGCACAAGCACATGGAGCAGGCAGACCGAGTCCGCGCCGCCGGACACCCCCGCGACAACCCTGTCCCCTGCTCTTAAGAGATCGTATTTTCTGATGTACGACGCCGCCTTCGCAAACATGGCACGCCCTCCCGCGCAGATCCCGGCGCGCCGGCCTGCGCCGCGCGCCGCGTTTTCCTATGTATCCATGCTTTCCATCATACTCGCATTTTCCATCCGACGCAATCTTTTTTGTTTTCTTTACGTTTTCTTATTTCGTCCATATCCCAGCCGCCAGCACCGTCATATCGTCACGCGCCCCTCCGGCGCAGGTTCCGGCGAACTCCAGCACCAGATCCGCCAGCTCCTGCGGACTTCTCCGGCCGATGCTCTCCAGATACTCCTTCATACACTGCTCTTTATCGTCGCCGGGAAGCGCCTCCAGCACGCCGTCGCTGACCATGACGATCCGGTCGTCCTCCCACAGCTTCCGCGTCAGAAGCACCGGCTCCACCGGAGTCAGCACGCCGGCAGGCACATCGCCCGCCTGCAGAAGCTCGACGCCTGCGTCCCCCGCCACAAATGTGGCCGCGGCCCCAAGCTTCATGGCCTCCAGCACGCCGGTATGCAGATCCACGCAGCACAGATCGATCGTAGCCGGATGCTGCTCCTCTCCCGTCAGAAGCAGCACTGTGTTCACCAGCTTCAGCGCCGACCGGGGCGTATAGCCCGCCGCCAGAAGCTGCTCCGTCAGTTCCACGACTCTCCGGCTCTCCTCCCCGGCCGACGCTCCGCTTCCCATGCCGTCGGACAGGCTCATGACCACCTGTCCCGGCGCTTCGCGGCTGAACGTGTAATTGTCGCCGGATATACTCTCTCCGTCCTTCGGCCTTCGGGCTACCCCGCAGAGAACCTCATAACCTCCCTCCTCCAGGAACCGGATCGTCGCCGTTTTCCGGCCGACGATGCTTTTCGAGTCCCTGGCCACGCTCCAGCCGCGGCCGCCCATAGCCTGTCCCAGCAGGAGCGCCGCATCGGCGGAGGTAACGCACCGGCCATGGTTCGTCCGCACCGTCAGGAAGGCCTCCCTCCGCTTTCCTCCGTATTCCAGAACCAGCATCCTCTCCACCACCATATGGTGAAGCAGAAATGTCCTCCGCACCGTCCGCTCCCATCCGCCGGTCACATCCCTGGCCTGCTCCATCTGCCGCGAAAACTCCTCCAGTATCACCGCCAGCTCCCGAAACTGGGAGATCACCGCGTCCCGGCTCTCCAGAAAACGGTTCTTCCAGGTCAGATTCATGGCAGCCCGCCCCAGATTCCGGTTCAGATGACCAACAAACTGTTCCCTGTGCCTGCAGCTGTCCAGAAACGTCCTGGGCATGTCCCCGCAGTCCACGGAACCCTTTTTCTCAAACGCCCTCAGCAGATAATACAGATAATAGCCGTCCTCTCGCCGTCCTTCCTCCCGCATGCCGCAGCGCCCGCAGTCTCCGCAGACCATGGCCGCCGCCATCTGCATGGCCGCCGCCGCGTCGTCGCGGCTTAAGCCCTTCCCGCAGGTACCGTCCAGATCGAAGGTTCTGGCAAGCCCCTCCAGGGAGCCCGCCATATCGCTCAGCTTCCTCGCTGTATATATATGGATCTCCGTCATATCCTTGCGGCTATCCCTGCGGCCGCTCTTTCTTCCAAACACAAAAAATCCCTCCCGACTCAGCCATCCGCCGCCATGAGGCGGCATGTCACTAGCATTATAGCGAGTCAAAAGGGAAATATTTGTCAAAATCACGGAATCTTTCCGGAAAAATCTTCGACAATAAACCTATTTCTCCGGCTTCAGCAGGATCTCGTCCGGATTCACTAACCCCAGCTTCTCCTTGGCGACCTGCTCGATGTACTGCTTGGTCTGGACGAAGACACGCCGCTCCTCCAGCTCCTCGGAACGATCCTGCTCCTCCTGCACCTGGCGGATCAGATTGGCCTCCTTCGCCTGATAGTCCATATCCTTGGCCTTCAATGACGTCCCGCGCAGATTGATCGCGACGGCCAGGCTGACAACTACCAGCGTAATGCCCATAAGCGTCATTCGGTTCACCGCTTTGTCGTGCCTGGATCTGCCTCTTCGGGCTCTCTGTTTCCCGCTCATCTCATCACCTTTTCTTCCTGCGTCTGCGAAGCTTCATCCTTATTCTAAGATATTCCTGTCCTTTTTTCAAGTACTTTAATAAAATACCTCCGATCAGCCGCTGATAAAGTATCATGCCAAGTATCGTCCCTGCGATGACATAGGCCCGGAGGGAGCCGTTATTCTGCTCATACAGCAGGCCGAAGGTAATAACGGCGCTGTAGATGCCGTAGGCCAGGTCCTCGATCCCCGTTGCCAGGCGGCCATGGGGAATGACCATGCGCAGAATACAGACCAGATCATAGACCGTCATCAGTCCGGCGCCGGTCAGCAAACTCAGAAGTGCCAGATGGAATTCATAACGGATCGACGCGGTCACAGGCGCGGCCCCCTGTCATTTAAAAAGGCGCGCAAACAGCGATTCCCCGGATCTGCGGTATGCCTCATCGGAAGAATAGACCAGGCTGTCCACCGTACCGTCCATCTCCGCCTCGCCTTTGTCCAGCGTCAGGCGGCTTAAGTGCAGATCCTTTCCCTTCACAGTCAGAAGCCCCATATCCGTATCCAGCACCACCTGATTCTCGTCAAAGGAAACTACGTCCCTCACGCCGGTCAGACTTCCGGCCTGACGGTTGTTCAGCACGATCCTGTGTACCGCGGCCCCTGTCCTTTCTTCCATAAGAAAACCCCCATCCATACCCGAATCTGTAATTCAAGTATATGATGGAGGCTGCTTACTTTATACCATGTCGCCCGGATACGACACTGCGGCGAATACAAATCCACCGGCAGAGATTCACAGATAACGGAACAACTCCTTCGCGTCATCCTTCTTAACGGTCTCCTGAACGTCCAGGACTTCCGCCTTCACACGATTCGTTCCGAACTGTATCTCTATGACGTCTCCTGTCTTCACATTCAGAGACGCCTTGGCGGGGCGGCCGTTCACCAGAACGCGTCCCGCGTCGCAGGCTTCATTGGCCACGGTTCTCCGCTTGATCAGCCTCGAAACCTTCAGGAACTTGTCCAGTCTCATATATAGATTACTTTACGGCATCCTTTAACGCGTTGCCGACTTTGAACTTCGGAGCCTTGGTAGCGGCTACCTTCATGGGCTCGCCGGTTCTCGGATTGCGGGCCTCTCTTGCGGATCTCTCAACCGTCTCAAATGTACCGAAGCCAACCAGCTGTACCTTGTCTCCCTTCACCAGAGCCTCTGTAACGGTCTCAGTAAAAGCCTTAACGGCCTTCTCGGCGTCCTTCTTGGAAATCTCTGCTTTTGCCGCAACGGCTGCGATCAGTTCTGTCTTGTTCATTGATATTTTCCTCCTAAAATTGATTCATAGGGTTCTGACGCCGTCCCCCGGCGCCGTCGTACTCTATCATTTATATCCCTTTTACCAGTATTTGTCAAGGTTTTTCGGCCTTTTCCCGTATTTTTAATGGTATTGCGGAAAACCGGTCCGGTAACCGGGCTTCTCTGCGGGAATCCGGTCCCGGGAGGATCAGCCTTCCATCTGCCGTCCCAGGAAGCCTGCGGCGGTCGCGACCAGTTTCATCTCCGGATCCCCCAGCTTCGCCTTCGCGTCGCGGCTCAAAAGCGCTACGCTCCCGATGGCGTCCCCTTCGCAGATGATCGGCGCCATTGCCATGGCGGTGATCCCTTCCATCTCATCGGCAGTCATGGAGAAAAACGCTTTCTCCTCGCGTCCGGCAAGAACCGTCTCCCTCTCCCCGACGGCGGCTTCCAGCTGCTTGCTGATGGGCTTTCCGATCACATCCTTCTTCGGTCCTCCGGCAACGGATATGACCTGATCCCGGTCCGTGATGCAGACCATCAGGCCGGTCGACTGGGCCATGGCTTCCGCATACTGGGAAGCGAACGCAGTCAGCTCCACCATCGGCGAATATTTCTTCAGGATGATCTCCCCCTCGCGATCGGTAAAAATTTCCAGCGGCGTCCCTTCTCTTAATCTTAAAGTCCTCCGGATCTCCTTCGGTATCACCACGCGTCCCAGATCATCGATTCTTCTCACAATTCCTGTAGCTTTCATATCTTTATTCCTCCATTTTGCATTCTGTCATACGCCTGTTTTCGGATCGCAGGCGTTTACTGTTATTGTAGTATCTGTCAAATGGGGGAATTTATACTTTCCATATTTTATTCTGAAAACAGCGAAACTCCGGCGTCGCTGTCTGACTCCGGGACGTTTGCCCGCCCTGCGGCCGCTTCCCGGTCCCGCGGCTCTACTCCGCCAGTTCGCCCAGCTTTTTCAGCAGTTCTTCCGCGGCCTTCATCATCTCAAGGCTGTCTTTATTCGTTTTCTTCTGTTCCTGATAGAGGAATCCCGGCGCCTCTCCGGTCAGCATTTTCAGGCGTCCGCCATACGAACGGACCAGCTCCGGAATCCGCGGGGTGTCCAGCCGCGCCCTCGGAAACATGGTCAGGCGGATCTCCTGGCGGTTGATATCCACTTCCGTCACATAGGCGCGGTGCGCCATGGATTTCAGCCTGGCCACCAGAAGGAGATTGTCCACGGACCGCGGAATCTCACCGAAGCGGTCCATCAGTTCATCCTGCATATCCATGGATTCGTCTTCATTCTCAATGGCTGAGATCCGTTTATAGATATCCAGCTTCTGATATTCATTCTTAATGTAGGACGACGGGATATACGCGTCGATATCGCACTCCACCACCGTATCGAACTCCTCTTCCTCCGTGCGGCGGCCCTTTAAGGCGGACACCGCCTGATTTAAGAGCTTACAGTACAGGTCGTATCCCACCGCTTCCATATGGCCGTGCTGCTCCGCCCCCAGGACATTGCCGGCGCCGCGGATTTCCAGATCCCGCATGGCGATACGGATGCCGCTTCCCAGCTCCGTGAATTCCCGGATAGCCTTCAGACGTTTCTCCGCCTCCTCCCGCAGCAGCTTGTCGCGACGGTACATGAGAAACGCGTACGCCGTCCGGCTGGAACGTCCCACGCGGCCCCGCAGCTGGTAGAGCTGCGCCAGCCCCATCCGGTCCGCGTCCTGGATGATGATCGTATTCACATTGGGAATATCCAGGCCGGTCTCGATGATCGTGGTAGATACCAGCACGTCGATATCCCCGTTTACAAAATCCAGCATGATCCGCTCCAGCTGCCTCTCCTGCATCTGGCCGTGGGCGTAGACCACCACCGCGTCCGGCGCCAGCTGGGCAACCCGCGCGGCCACGTCGGCGATATCCTGGACACGGTTATACACATAGTAGACCTGGCCGTCCCTGACCAGCTCCCGGCGGATGGCTTCCCGAACCATTTCATCATTATATTCCATCACATAGGTCTGGATCGGCACCCGGTCCACCGGCGGCTCCTCCAGCACGCTCATGTCGCGGATCCCCGCCAGGCTCATATGCAGCGTCCGCGGGATCGGCGTCGCCGTCAGGGTCAGCACGTCCACATTCCGCTTCATCTGCTTGATCCGCTCCTTGTGGGCCACGCCGAAGCGCTGCTCCTCGTCGATGACCAGAAGCCCCAGGCTCTTAAACTGCACGTCCTTCGACAGGATCCGGTGCGTGCCGATGACGATATCCACCAGCCCCTTGCGCAGATCCTCCAGCGTCTTCTTCTGCTCCGCCGGCGTGCGGAACCGGGACAGCAGGTCCACCCGCACCGGGAAGTCCTTCATTCTCTGGACAAATGTATTGTAATGCTGCTGGGCCAGGATCGTGGTCGGCACCAGATAGGCCACCTGCCGGCCGTCCTGCACCGCCTTGAAGGCCGCCCGCAGCGCGATCTCCGTCTTGCCGTAGCCCACGTCGCCGCAGATCAGCCGGTCCATGATCTTCGGACTCTGCATATCCCGCTTGGTGGCCTCGATGGCCTCCAGCTGATCCTCCGTCTCCTCATAGGGGAACAGCTCCTCAAACTCCCTCTGCCAAACCGTGTCCTCGCTGTAGACGAAGCCGTCCGTCTCCTGCCGGGCCGCGTAGAGCTCTACCAGCTCCTTCGCGATCTCCTTCACCGCGCCCTTGACCCGGTCGCGGGTCTTCTTCCACTGCTCGCCGCCAAGGCGGTTCAGCTTAGGCGCCTTCGCGTCGGCGCCGGCGTATTTCTGCACCACATCCAGGCGGGTCGCAGGCAGATAGAGATTGCCTCCGTCGGCGTATTCGATCTTTAAATAGTCCTTGACCACATGGTCCTGTTCGATCTTCTCAATGCCCCTGTAGATACCCAGGCCGTGCTCCTCATGGACTACGTAATCTCCGGGTGAAAGCTCCGCGAAGCTGGCGATCTTCTGCCCTTCGTAGGCGGCTTTATGGCGGCGGCGCTTTTTTTTCGTCGTGCCGAACATGTCGCCCTCGGTAATGACGACGAATTTGATCTGCGGGTACTCAAAGCCCCGGTGGAGATTGCCGTAACGCACCATGATCTCCCCCGGCTGTACCTTCCGCTCCGGATCGTCGCTGCAGAACGCGCTCAGTTCATAATCACGCAGATCGCCCGCCAGACGGCTGGCCCTGGTATGGGAGCCGGACAGCAGGACGACGCGGTACCGCTCCCGCTTCCATCGTTTCAGATCGCTTATCAGGATCTCGAAGCTGTTCTGATAAGAATTAATGTTCCTGGCGTTAATGGCGTAGCGCCGGACCGCGGGCATCCCCGCCAGCCGCTGTTCCAGGCCGGTCACAAGGACCGTGTGCGCTCCCAGAAGTCCCGAAAGCGTCTCCTTTGCCGTATACAGAAGCTCCGTCTGCTCCGGCAGGAGATAGCCCTTCTCCAGACGGTTTGTCATGCTCTCCCGAAATTCCGCCTCTACGGCGTCCCCATGCTCCGAAAGTCTGGCCGGTTCGTCCAAGAATACCGCCGTGCGTCCTTTCGGGAAATACTCGCGGAAGGACACCGTCTCGCTGCAGAAGCAGGTAAGGAAGCTGTCGAGGCCGCCCACGCCGAGACCGTCGTCCAGACGCTCCTGCACATCCTTCGCGATCGTATAGATCCGGTGGGCCTCCTCCGTCCGCATCTGCCCGCGCAGCGCCTTCTCATAGCGGTCCGCCGACGCCCGGATCCGCTCCATCCCCTCAGCGATCTGCCTCTCGGTCAGTACCAGTTCCGCGGCCGGGTAGATCACCGCCTCATCCAGCTGCTCCACCGACCGCTGGCTCTCCACATCAAAGCTGCGGATGGAGTCCACCTCATCGTCCCATAGTTCGATCCGTACCGGCAGCTCCTCCGTCAGCGGGAAAATATCCAGGATCCCGCCGCGGATCGAAAACTGCCCCATGCCGTCCACCTGGGCCATGCGCTCGTAGCCCAGCGCCACCAGGCGTCTTTTCCACTCCTCGATGTCAATGATCTCGCCGGGGCGGACGCTTAAAATCTGCGCCTGCAGAGCGGAAAGCGGCAGGAGACGGTCCATCAGCCCGTCCAGGGTCGTGACGACCACGCCGCCGGCCGCGCTGCCTGACTGACCGGCTGTCTCCCCACGGCTTCCGACTGTGCGGCTGGCCGTGTTGTCGGCCGCACCTGAGCCTTCGCCGGCAGGCCCCGCCGCTCCGGCCCGGCTTCCGGCCGCGTCCTCCAGAAGCGCCTTCACCACCTGCATCCGCTGCCGGGTGATCAGATTCCCGTGAATATCCGCGTTATAGAACAGCAGATCCTTCGCCGGGTACAGCCATACCCGGTCCGTAAAGCACCGAAAATCGTCATAGATCTGCTTCGCCCGCGCTTCGTCGCAGGTCACCACCAGCTTCCAGGGCAGGGTTTCCCCCGCCTCCTGCATCAGATGCACCTTCTGGGAATCCATACACCCGCTGACCTGGACAGGCCCCTTGCCCCGGTTCAGATCCGTATTCAGTTCCTCGAATTCCGCCAGCTCCGCCAGCGCGTTCTCAAACACTCTGCTCATTTTTCTTCGCATTAAACCGGTTCATCGCCGTCTCCGCTCCATCGGCGATCATCACGCCTACCGCGTCCGCCGCCTCGTTAAACGCCTCTTCCATCCTTTCCCACTCGCCTTTGGAGAAATGACTCAGCACATAATCCGCCAGATCCATCCGTTCCGGCTTCTTGCCGACGCCCACCTTCACCCGCAGGAACTCCTGGGTCCCCAGCTGCGCAATGATATTCTTGATCCCGTTATGCCCGCCGGCGCTGCCCTTCGCGCGGATCCGCAGCTGTCCGGGAGCCAGGCTGACATCGTCGTATACGACGATCAGCCGATCCGGGCCGGTCTGGTAGAAATCAGCGGCGCTCTTCACGCTCTCCCCGCTCAGGTTCATAAATGTCTGGGGCTTCACAAGCATCACCTTCTGCCCGCCGATCATTCCCCTGCCGCAAAAAGCGCGGTGCTTCCGCTCCGTCACCCGGATATCATGCTTCTCTGCCAGCCGGTCGATAACCTCAAAACCAACGTTATGCCGGGTATGCTCATACTGCGTTCCCGGATTACCCAGTCCAACTATAATATACATCCCGCGGATTCTCCTTATTCCTCATCCGCCGCTTCCGCGGCGCGCCGCGATCCGCGCCCCTCTGTTCTCCATACGGCGCCGGTCCCGCCCGACCCGCGCAACGCACACAAAGCGCTAGTTTCCAGACCAGGGGCGTCCGCGGCGGTTACTAACGCTGCATACAGTCTATCACAGAGCACCGCCGTTTGTCACTATTTATTTGCAAACCCGGCAGAAAGGGCGTGTGAGCCCGACAGAAGGGTCGTGTAGACCGGCAGAAGGGACGTGTAGCCTGACAGAAGGGTCGTGTAAGCCCGACAGAAGGGTCGTGTGAGCCCGGCAGAAGAGACGTGTAGCCTGACAGAAGGGACGTGCAGCCTGACAGAAGGGGCGTGCAGACCGGCAGAAAGGGCGCCGTCCGCAGACGGCGCCCCTCCCGCTTTATTCCATTTGCTGCTTTTCGCTTATCCTTCTTCCTCGTCCTTCTTAAAGGCCCGGATTCCGAAGGCTCCCATCATTCCTAGGGCCAGCAGGCCGAACAGCGCTGCCGCTCCCACAGGTCTCTCATCTCCCGTCGCCGGGGCAAGGAATGCTAACGGCACATCCTCGTCCTCGATGTACGCCAGCGGCACCGGTTCATCCGGGAAGTTCGCCAGCGGCGTCGGGTTATCCGGAATCTCGGTTCCGGGATTGCCGCCCGGATTTCCACCCGGGTTGCCGCCCGGATTCGTCGGCGTGTACGGGAACTTGTAAATCTCTACTTCATTCGACGGCGTCGGATGCTCATGGCTTCCCGGTCCCGGCTCTCCCGGATGCTCCGGATCTTCCGGCGGGTTGTCATAGGACACCTGCGAAATGTTCTTCCAGTTCTGCGTCCCCGATACTGCAGGGATCCTTACCTGGAAGGTCACCGTCTTCACATCGCCTACCTGCATATCTCCCAGATTCCATTCGATCGTGATTCCGTCCGCTTCCAGCGTACCTCCGTCGGAGATGGAGTCTTCCACCAGGATCAGCGGGATCGCGTCTCCCTGCGTGGTCTGCTGCGGGATCGTATCCTTCACCACAACGCCCCTCGCCGGCTCCTCGCCGTCGCTGTGCACCGTCAGGTAGTAGGTCACGATGTCTCCCTGGTATACCCGGAACATTTCCTTCGTCCGCTCGAAGCGGTTGCTGGACTGCTCCTTCTCGATCCAGACGTTCGGCGCCTTCTCTACGATCTTCACTTCATTGGAAGGCTCATCCGGCTCATCCGGGTCGGTGTAGTACAGGTGCGCAATGTTCGTCCAGCGGGTCTCATAGTTCACCTCCGGCACCTTCACCTGGAAGCTGACCTCCGCGGTCTCGCCCGCCTTGATCTCATCGATCTGCCAGATGATCAGCGTGCTGTCGTCCGGATCGGTATAGCCCTTATTCTCCCAGATCTCCACGCCATTATCCGTAAGGCGTCCGTCATACTGCTCGTCGTTGGCCGGTTTGTCGACCTTGATCGAGCCTTCGACCAGCGTCAGCGGAAGATCCTCGCCTGCGTCGGTCTTCTGCGGGATCCGGTCTTTGACCGTCACATGGTTGGCATTGGTCGGGCTGGTGTTCGTGACGCTGATATGATAGGTCACAATGTCGCCGTTCTCCACCTGGAACTCATCCTTGGTCCTCGGGATGTCCACGCCGCCCCTCTGGACGGAGGTCTTCTCCTGCTCCTTCTGGATGTGCAGCTCCGGCTTCTCCTCCTCGATCTCTACCTTATTGGACGGGATCGGGTCTTCCGGCGTGCCCTTGGGCTCATCCGGCTGATCGGGATCCGGGTCTTCCGGCGGGTTGCTGTAATACGTTGCTCCAACGTTCTCCCATCTCGTCTTCTCATAAACATCCGGAACGATCACGCTGAAGTATACAGTCTTTTTGGTTCCTTCCGGCGTATAGTTGAATTCAGGATCGCTCAATCCCTTGCCGTCCATATCACCCAGCTCCCAGGTGATGGTCTTCGTCTCCGGATCGTATGTGATCGAATTCGCTCCGCCATCCAGAACGCCCGCAGAGCCCTCGATATAAGTCAGAGGCTTATCATCTCCGTACAGCGGATGCTGCGGAACCACATCGGTCACCACTACGTCTCTCGCGGTTTCCGTGCCGTCGCTGGTCACGGTCAGGTAGTAGGTCACAATGTCGCGGCCGTCTACGGTCAGCAGTTCTTTCGTCCTCTCACCGTCATTCAGCTTCTGTTCCTTCTCAATGCTGATATGCGGCGCGCCCTCCTTGGAGGTTACGGTATTCGTCGGCTCCGGCTCTCCGGTACCGGTGGATACATTAGCGGTATTCGGATATTCTTTAACGCCATTCACATCCGGCACGCGGACGGTGAAGCTCACCTGCCATGTCTGGCCGAATTTCAGCCGATCAAGCTTCCAGGTGATAACCCGGGTCTCCGGATCATATACTCCCACAACACCCGGCACATCGGTTTCCGAGAAATCTGCCACATTCAGATATTCATAACCATCCGGAATCGTATCCGTTATCACTACATCCAGGAGATCGCCGGTCGTTCCCTGCTCTTCTTTCTCCTTATTGGTAGTGCTGTTCGTAACCGTGATGTAGTAAGTGATCAGGTCGCCATGCTCAACCGCGATCGCTTCTTTCGTAAGTCCTTTCTGGACGTACGGATCCCAGTCGCCCTGCTCTTTGCTGAATGCCTTCTGCTGCTGCTTCTCAGGCTCCAGATGCGGCGGCGTATAGGTGTTGGTGAAATTGATCTCCTGCCCCACGTTCTCGCCGCGGGTGCCGTTGTTTCCGTCATCGTCAGCGTTCTCGACCCGGAACGCTTCCCATTTCGCCTCCAGATAATATCCTCTGTCAGAGTCATGCTTTCTGGTTACGGTTACAACAACATCATATACGGAGGTATCATACGTAATATTTCCGTTTTCGCCCTTCGTCTCCTTCACGCGGTAATTGTAAATGCCTTCTTCCGTGTAGTAGATCGCCGCGAATGCGTAATCACCGTTTACATCGTTCTTCACCGTGTAGACGCCATCCCACGGCATCGGCTGCGTAGACGGATCCTGCGGTTCGGGTACCGGTCTTATCGGAATCTTCTCGACAGGAAGCGGAAGTTCCCAGCCTGCTTGAGCCGGAGAAGCCAGATCCGGTTCACTTTCGGCCGTATCTCCGCCTGACGGCTCCGTGCTGTCCGCGGACGTTTCCGTTGTTCCGGTCGTCTCATCGTCGTTTGCGTATGCTTCCGTCGTTCCGGTTGTTTCCACATTATCACCGGATGTCTCTGCCGCAGAGGTCGGCTCCGCATTATCTCCGGATGCCTCTGTTGTGCCGGCCGGCTCTGAGGAATTTTCATCTGCCGCTGAAGTCTCTTCTTCTGTCGCCGCCTCAGACGTCTCTTCCTGCTTCGTCACGTTCGGCGCATGCTCATCCCGGCTGCCGTCAGAAGCAGTCGCCAGCTGATATCCCATCGGATCAATCGTGAATTCAAACTCACCCTCCGGAAGCGTCGCGCCCTCAAGCGTCTTCTTGCCGGCGATCCGGATATTTACCTCATCCGGACTGTACCGATTCTGGAATGCCGGAACCTGTCCCTGAGCGAACGCGATCAGGTCTCCCTTTCCATTTTTCTTTTCGACCGTGACGACCGGTTCATTGAATGTGTAATCTCCATCCTTTTTCTGCGTAACAGATACCTTCACCGTGTATTCCGCATCGTCATAATCCAGGCCCTTATTGGTCGCCGGGATTTTCTCGCGGATCGTATAGTAGTAATCGCCCGGTTCGTAATATACCACATCGGTGAAGAATGTAATATTGCCCTGCTTGTCGTTATGCACCATCACGCCGTTCACAAGCGGATCCGTAAACGGATTCTTCTCCCCGTCCGGACCGGCCGCCGGCTTGAGCACAAATGTAAACTCTATCAGATTTCCATGCTCATCCTCAAGCAACTTGCCCTTATTATCGCCTGCTTCATCTATGACGGAGTCATCCAGCAGCTTCCGGCCCTTCAGCGATAACTTAACCGTGGGCGAGAAATGATTCGTCACCGTCGTTGCTTTTACCGCAACGGGTTCTGCGCTCTTATTGGCCGGAAGCGTTCCGGTAACAGGCGCGGACGCGGAACCGTTGCCATCAATCTTGTACGGATCTGCCGGCGTTTCCTCGATGATCGTATAAGCCGCGTTCGGAATCAGTCCTTTAAAAGTGGTTGTTTCACCGTTTTTCAGATAGACGGTTGCCTTGCCGCCGCTAAATTCAACTTCTCCTTCTTCTGTAACAGTGCCATCCGCGTTAATCACATTCGACGCCTTTACCGTACCGTTCGGCTGCCCTGTAACCTCCACGGTAAATGTGAATATCTTATTCGGATCCGCTTCCGTCTTTCCAACCGTCGTGATCCTCTTCGTGACCGGCAGTTCAACCAGCTCCTGGTTCGTATAATGCGCCTCCTGCTTCAGCGCCGCTGCCGTGATCTCGCCGGACGCCGCCGCCGTTGTAATGTCGCTGCTCTTCACCGTTCCGGTGATTTGAGAGACACGGTACGTATCCTTATTATTGGCGTTCGTACCCGTCTCAGTAATCGTATAAGACGCTCCGACAGGAAGTCCCTTGAACCGGATGCCTTCATTGTTCTTCAGTCGGACGGTATACACGCCGCCGTCCGCTGTCAAAGTTCCCTTTTGGATTCCGGTAAGCGTGTTTCCGTTATAGGAACCCTTCTCGAAGGACAGCGCGCGTGTAATATCGCTGCCATCCTTTGCCAGCTTCAGTTCAAAGCTGAATTCCTTACCTTCGCTGAATGCGCTCGCGTTCGCGATCTGCTTTGTTATCAGAAGCTCTCCAACCTGAATACCCATGCTCCCGTTATTGCCAAGCGACTGAACAACTGTCTTGCCGTTAACACGGTTCGCAAATGCCGAGTTGGAGGTTCCGGTCGCCGACCCTCTCTTACCGATACTATAACTGGTCAGATCCCGATAGATCTCGTTTTTGCTCTTTACGCCTGTATTATTCTCGCTCTGAACGGCTCGGTTAGAGATATAATACTTAGCGGTAAAATCACTGTCCTGGTAGAAGTAGAATCTGTTATCCTGCGCCGGCTCGAAGGATGCCGTCGCATCGCCGTTTCCGCTGCCGCTGTACTTATTGGAATAGAAGTACAGATATCCATCGTTCTTCGTATTTGCGGCCAGATAATCATCGTCTATCTTTCCCAGATCTATTGTGCCGTCTGTATTAAGATATTCGTCTTGAATACCAACCGAGTAAATTACTCTCAACGGCTCTTGCTCTGTTATAGTGATTGTTCCTGCCGTACCGCTTTCATTCAATGGCACTGTCGCGACTTTCAGCGGGAGCGCCGCCTCAGGTATCCGGATCGTAAGGGTTCTCTCCGCTCCTGTTGTGCCCGTCGATATTTCTACCTGCCTCAGATTGAAAGTAACGGTTTCATTCTGGTAGCTTGGATTCTGAACAGTAGAGGAGGAATCATTTGCCAGCAATGTGTAGGTGCCATCCTTATTATCATGAACTTTGTAAGTTTCCCCAAACAGATAGACCGCTTTAACGTCCTTGACCTCCATATATTTTCCGAGAGGATCTGTAAAGGTCAGATACTTTAGGGATCCAGTCGCGGACTTCTGGACCGGATGGAAGGCGGTTCCCTTAATCTCCGAAAGAATCTTGTCAAAAACACCGGTCAATTCTCCTACCGCATTGCTGCTATAGTAACCATCGTTATACTGTAAGTCTGAAAGTGTCAGAGATGTTATACCATAGTTATTTGACAGCAATTTAGCAAACGTAGGAGTAACCGTTTTCGTGGTGCCATAATATTCTGTTGTAAAGGTTGTACCATATGTGTAGTCAGTTGACGGATCTGCCTCATTTGCTTTTTTCCACGATGTAAACATGGTATATGCCAGTCTTGACGCATAGTAGTTACATGTTTGTGCATCTCCTCCATCATGCCCATTTGTTGCAGACATTTTGGGATATTGCGGACCGCTTGCCTGACCATTAAAATATTTCTTCGGGTTGAGGGTAGTGTTAACTGTTTCCAGGAATTCATCTACCTTCAGCCCTACCGTATATACCTGACAATCCACATTATAATGGTTTGTAACAGCTTTTTTCATATATCCGGCCGTCAGCAGTGTAGCCAGTATTTTTGACGCGTTGCCAATTCTGTAATCCTGATTGATACGCTTCTCGTCTGTAACTGTAGCATCGACCGTCTGCTTCGTAATCGCTCCATAAAAATACCTTGGATTCCCATTTGGATCCGGGTTATATCCATCATCACCTGCAGCTACCCCCATCGTCAGTTTAGGACTGTACCACTGAGATTTATTGTCGTCCAGATTATATGTGTTGGTAGCGCCGTCTGTCATAACAACCGCAACCGGAATCCTTTTAATTCCATTGCTGGTCTTCGTTTGGCCTGCCTTAGCAAGCAGTTCTAACGACTGATAGATCGCTCCCTGCAGATAAGTCGCATTCGCCAGATAGTTTCCACCATTACTCTTTGCGGTCCTTCCATCATAAGTGGCTTTAATTACATGATCATGATCTGTCGATCCATATGAATCCTGATTGCTACCCCTATTATGACATTCTGTATCTTCTATACTCACCGACGTATACTTTCCAAGCGGAACCAGCGTATCGACGCCGCCGGCGTACACAACGATTCCGACCCGGTTTTCCGGATTCAAGGCGATGAACTTCTGTAAGAGGTTATTTGTTGAGCTTACCAGTTCCTCGATAGAAGTTGTCACATTATCATTCGGATCCGTATTTTTCATAGACGGAGATATATCCAGCGCCAGCACCAGATCTATCGGAGCCTGATTTGTTCCGTTTACGATCTGGCTGCTTCCCAGCGCCGAAAATACTTCCATAAAGTCGTAATCCGGGGTATAGGTCTTTCCGCCAATATTTACTCCGCCCCCGCCATAATGATACACGGATTTGTCTGTCCATACACCACCGGTATATTTCGTAGTATTCCTATTATTTTCATTAAATACCATGGCTGTCTGAGCAGAATAATCCCGATATGCGTTAATCGTATCATGATCGCTCGCATACTTGGTAATGGCGCCGCCTGTCGCCGGGTCTTTCGATGGCGAGGCCGCCCACGCATTGATCCCCACATTTGTCGCCACCATGCTCAATGCAAGCATTCCGGCCACAATGCGGCGGGTTACGCTCTTATGTCCGAGCGACTGCACAAATCCGCCCAGCCTTCCGAGCCCTGTTCCTACAAGTCTCTTCTTCTCCTTCTTCATAGTTTTCTCCTCCTATATACCCTTGACATTTATATAAAACGGGATATTTCTCCCTTTGTTAGCCTTATTATACAGAAGGAGATATCCTGCAAGGTGTCTCGCAAGAGTTCGAAGAAGGTTTTTTTAGAGAAAAAACAGAAACATATGAAGTATGCCTCCGGTATCCTGCCATAACGCGGACAGAGCGTCGTCGGCGCTCTGTCCGCGTAAGAAACAGCGGCAGCCGCGCAAGGGATATCCCCCGCGCGGCTGCCGCTGTTTCTTTACAGTATTTCGTTCCTTCAGACCGTGTTCTCCGGCAGAGTGTCCCGGCTGATTCCAAATTCCGCGTACAGAGCGCGGCGATAGGTACGGTCACTGCTCGCCCTTCGCAGATCATCCAGGCGGTTCTCCTCCAACAATCGGATATTCAATGCGGCCAGAAGGGCCTCTCCCTGTTTTTCTCCGCGTTTTTCTCCTCGTTTCTCACCGAGAATCTCACCACGTTTCTCGCCATCCAGTATAAGCTCCTCCAGAGCACTAATCATACCGATCTCTTCTCCTTTCTCTCTGCGGCCCACCAGTTCTTTCAATCGTTTCCGCGCTCCCATCATTGCAAACGCCGCCGATATCTCCACGCTGTCCATCCGGCTCAGCTCATCCCGATGCGTCTTTACATAATCAAAAAGTTTCGTCTTATCCTGATTCAATTTTAACATAGTAAATATCTGCTGTAAACAGCTTTTATAGTTTTCCGGGTTTTCTATCGCCCTGACCGGAACAATATTCAAGGGATAATCCGCTATGTACGGCAATAGTTCCTTCACCCGCTCGTTTTCCCGATTCAGATTCAACATCTCATGCAGGCTCCGGCTCCCATCCCAGTTCTCTCCCATGTACAACACCAGATTCACCACCGGCCGCAGCCGGTCTTCCCTCGTGATACCTGACAGCAACTGTTCAGGACTTTTTAATTCCCCTCTTTCCCGGTGTCCCTTCTCCAGCTCCTGAAGCTGCCGGTGATACTCCAGCGCATCGTAAAGCATATTTCGGACGGGCATCCTATAATCCACCTTGGCCTGCGTCTCATCAAAAAATGTAACTGCGTAAATATCATTTTCTGCTTTCATCCGCACATCGCCCGTCTTTTCGACCGCCTTTCTGCGTCCATCCTCCTCCACAACAATCCCTTGACGAAGCGGCAGCGGCGTCAGATCCTCCGGCCGCAGTACCTGCTGTCCTCCATGAAGCAAACCATTGATCAGGTCAGCAAATATGGCCGGCCGCTCCAGCAATGCGTTTACTTCTGTGTTAATTACCCCCATACACTTCCTCCTTTACGCTATTATTGTTCCGCTTTTGTAAAATACTGCACCTACATGGAATCTGCCGGAGAATTCGTCCGGTAAAGACACCGATGAGTGACGGAAGTCAGAGTAACTTCCGAATTAAAATTATAATAGCATATATATAGGACAATAGCAAGCCCCACTTCATAAAACCTGTCCTTCCACAGAAAAAACAGCCGTCGCATTTATTCTATATTTATACCGCAAAAACAGCAGCCGCGCCGGGAATATCCCCCACGCGGCTGCCGCCTGCCATAGTATTCTGCTGCAGCGGCCATACCGCCGCTGCTTTCTTTTCTCACGCCTGTTTTCCGGAGCAGCCGGTTATCAGCCCAGCGCCGTCTTCTGCGCGACCACATTTTCCTTCTCGTAGCAGGCAAACGCGTCGTCCACCAGTTTCTTATCGGGCTTGGGCGTCAGCCAGCTGACTACCGGCACGATGACGAGACCGGCCAGCATCGCGATGGAGCCGCAGTTGATCGGCGACTTCATGATCGCCGGGAAGATGCCGGGAACCAGCATATTTAACAGCATGATGCCGGAGCCGAAGATGAAGCAGGCCCAGCAGGACGCCTTCGTGGTCTTCTTCCAGTACAGGGAGTACATGAACGGCGCCAGGAAGGAACCGGCCAGAGCGCCCCAGGAGATACCCATCAGCTGGGCGATGAAGGTCACGGAGCTCTTATACTGGATCAGGGCGATGATCGCGGAGATCGCGATGAAGACAACGATCAGGCCGCGGATATAGAGCACCTGCTTCTTGTCGTCCATTTCCTTGATGATCAGGCCCTTCAGGAAATCGATGGTCAGCGTGGAGCTGGACGCGATCACCAGGGAAGACAGGGTGGACATGGACGCCGACAGCACCAGGATCACCACCAGGGCGATCAGCGCCGGGCTTAAGTTCTGCAACATGGTCGGGATCACGGAGTCGTAACCGTTGGCCGCGATGTCGATCTGATCGGAGAACAGACGTCCGAAGCCGCCCAGGAAATAGCACCCGCCGGCCACGACCAGCGCGAACAGCGTGGAAATGATCGTGCCTTTCTTGATGGCTTCCTCGTTCTTGATGGCGTAGAATTTCTGCACCATCTGGGGCAGGCCCCAGGTTCCCAGGGACGTCAGGATCACGACGAACATCAGGTTCAGCGGATCCGGACCCAGGAAGGAATTGAAGACGCCGGGCGTCTCGGACACGGTTGGATCGGAGACCTTCGCCAGTCCGTCCATGGCCGCCATCAGGCCGCCCTTGCTGCCGATGACCGCCGCGATGACCGCGGAAATGCCCACCAGCATGATGATGCCCTGGATGAAATCGTTGATCGCGGTCGCCATGTAACCGCCGGCGATCACATAGACCGCAGTCAGCACCGCCATCAGGATGATGCAGACCGAATAATCGATATCGAACGCCATACCGAACAGGCGGGACAGACCATTATACAGGGACGCCGTATACGGGATCAGGAAAATGAAAATGATCGCCGACGACACAATCTTAAGCGCCTGGCTGTCGAACCGCCGCCCGAAGAACTGGGGCATCGTGGCGGAGTCCAGATGCTGGGTCATGATGCGGGTCCTGCGGCCCAGGATGACCCACGCCAGCAGCGAACCGATGATCGCGTTGCCGATACCGGCCCAGGTAGCGGCGATGCCGTATTTCCAGCCGAACTGGCCAGCGTAGCCGACGAAGACGACCGCCGAGAAGTAAGACGTACCGTAAGCGAAGGCCGTCAGCCACGGGCCGACGGAGCGTCCGCCCAGGACGAAGCCGTTCACATCGGTGGCGTGCTTGCGGCAGTAGAGACCGATGCCGACCATGATGGCGAAGTAGACGATGAGTGCGAGAAGTTTCATGTTGATTTCTCCTTTTTCCTTGTTGGTAAAATAACATCATGTTCACAGTTTGACTTTAGCGATTAAAAGCGATAGCTGTCAAAACCTCTGGCACTTTAACACATAAAACCAAAAAAGTCAATCGAGTAGGAGGCGGTGATTAGCCGCCGTCCTCTCACACCACCGTGCGTACCGTTCGGTACACGGCGGTTTC
>CANQBX010000045.1 GCA_947589095.1 uncultured Lachnospiraceae bacterium | reverse complement strand
TGCTTGCAGAGAGATAGTGCGGAACACAAAGGGTATGTAAGAGCGCACCGCTCATTCAACCGGATATGGAAGGAAAGAGACAGTGCAGAGCCTGACCTCTTGGAGAAGATACTGGATAAGGATAACCTAAACAGAGCATTCAAGAGAGTGAAGGCAAACAAGGGAGCGCCGGGAGCAGATGGAATGACCATCGACGAGACGTTTACCTATCTAAGGGAGCATAACCACGAAATCGTAGACAGGATAAAGGCGTGACATTATACGCCGAAGCCGGTCAAAAGAGTGGAGATCCCGAAGCCCGATGGTGGAATGCGAAAACTCGGCATTCCAACCGTCATAGACCGAACCATACAACAGGCCATGGCGCAGCAGATGATACCAATCTATGAGCCGTTATTCTCGGAAAACAGCTACGGCTACCGGCCGGGGAGAAGTGCGAAGGATGCCATAAGGAAAGTGAAGGAGTACGCGGAACAGGGATACACCCATGCGGTAAGTCTGGATTTGTCCAAGTACTTCGACACGATGAACCACACAATCCTGCTGAACGTGCTGAGAAGAGACATCAAGGATGAGCGGGTGATCCAGATGGTAAAGAGGTATCTGAAAAGCGGAGTGATGGAAAACGGAGTGGTCATCGAAACGGGGGAAGGCGCCTCGCAGGGCGGAAATCTGTCGCCATTGCTGGCGAATGTCTACCTCAATGAGTTCGACCAGGAGTACAGGAAACGGGGAGTCCCGTGCATACGCTACGCAGACGATATCGTACTACTGGCAAAGAGTGAACGAGCCGCCAAAAGACTGCTGGAAACAAGCACGAAATATCTGGAAGGGACACTGAAATTGAAAGTGAACCAGGAGAAAAGCCGTGTAGTAAGTGTGTTTGCGATTCGAAATTTTAAGTTTCTTGGCTTTGCATTGGGAAGGAACGGAGCGGGCATATATGTCCGGGTTCATCCAAAGTCATGGAAAAAGTTTAAGACTACCCTGAGAGAACTCTCTTCCCGGAGACGCTGTCAGAGTATCAGACCTTCGCTGGAAAAGATAAAAGTCTATGCGAGGGGCTGGCTTAACTATTACGGGACAGCAAGCATGAAGAACAACCTAGATGACCTCAACGGATGGCTGTACCATCGAATCCGGATGTGTATCTGGAAACAGTGGAAACTGCCAAGGACGAAGAAACGGAACCTTATAAAACTAGGGATACCGGAATATTTTGCATGTATGGCGGCGAACAGCCGAAAAGGGTATTGGAGGACATCCAATACATCAACGGTCAAGAGGGCATTATCAAAAGAAAGACTGATACGGTCAGGCTTTTATGACTTAGCCATTGCGTATCAGTCCATGCACGTCAACTGTTGAAACCGCCGTGTACCGAACGGTACGCACGGTGGTGTGAGAGGACGGCGGCTAATCACCGCCTCCTACTCGATTACTAGAATAATAGGTAAGCCTGTCTGCTTTCTGGCGGGTTACCTTTTCTTTTCACTATTGCTTATGGTTATTCTACTTGACTTGTTTGGGTACGAAGCTTTTGAATCTGCAGGTTCTGCTCTTCCAGCAGTTTCCTGAGTTGCGCCAGTTGTGCATCCTGCCGATTAATCGTCTCCTGCATCTCATCGATCATGTACTGCACCGTGTTGCGGTCCAGTTCCTGAAGCTCCTTCGAATACATCTCCATCACCCTCTCCAAGTTGCGGCACATCTCGTATACTTCTTCGTACAGGCACCGGAATTCTGGATACGCCGCGAGCACCGCTTCGATCCATTCCGGCCCGTCCAGAGCCAGGAACGCCAGCCACGCGTCCAGTCTGCTCTGGATACCTCTATTTTGAAGGATTTCCTTCATGATGTCAAGCGGTATGAAGAAATATTCCTCCAACAGCTCCAGTTCCAGCCCCGTATCCGAGGTCTGCCGGAAATGGTGCAGGTATATGCTCGGGTACTCGTGGAATTCTGAGGGGCTGGACTCGTACAGGACGATCGTATATACGGGCTTGACTGCCCGGTAATTCATTTGTTTCTTTTCCAGGGAGAAGCTGTCACGGAGTTTTTTATATTGGCGGAGCAGCATATCCGCAGAGTAGCAGGCGGCCCGCTGGCCGGGGAAGGCGTAGCCGTATTTCTGAACTTCAACTGTGGTGAGGCTGCCGTCCTCAAGCCGGACAATGATGTCCATCACCACCAGAGTGTCCGGGGTAACGCGCCCGCCTTCATGTGGCAGGACAGCCACGACGCTGACATTTCGTTCCATCAGGAGAGAGAGCAGGTCGTTTAAGCGAGCCGGATCCCGCTCCGGGTCCATGATCGCCTTGAAGAAGGAATCATAGAGCAGTTTCACTCCCCTGACGCCGCTGCAGAAGTCCAGGAATTCTTTCTGCTGTTCGGGTTGCCAGGAGCGAAAGGTATCAAACATGGCGGGAGTGTCCTGAATCAGGCCGATGATCTCCTCCCGCGAACGGATCATGGGGAAATACTCTTGTAACTTAGTTGGCATAGTAAATTCCTCCGAAAATGAATCATTTTTTTCTGGGCTGGTGCCCCGCATCATTTTTTGGACTGACGTTCAGAATCTGTCATTTCCTTTTCTGAACTGTCGGCCGGATACAGATAATTCCTGAATGATTCCCCCTTTCACGACATGAGAAAATATAACGGTGGGTGCTTTGTCTGTGTGGAATCCGCCGGAGAACAAGTGGTCCCGGCCATGATGCCAGATACATGATAACGGAAGACGGAATGTCTTCCGGGTAAGACCATCTTAACATATATGCAGAATAATTGCAAGTTCAGCTTAAGATTAAACGATAGAGGAAAGGGCGGGAAAAGGTGCAGGATTTTGGTATAAAACGGTTGCGCTGCCGCCTCCGTTTAGAGTATAATGGAAGGCGTTACCAATAGGATTTTTAGAGGAAAACGATATGAAAAAATTGTTTAACGACGGCTGGCTTTTTGCCGAAATGCCTCTCGGCGAATTCCCCGAAGAGAGTGATTACAAGCCGGTAGACATTCCACACGACTGGCAGATCTGGCATGTGGACGATCTGTACCGGACATCTGACGGATGGTATAAAAAGACATTCTGCGTCGAAGGTACTGCCGGGAAGGTCTATACCCTGCGCTTTGAGGGCGTCTATATGGATAGCGAGGTGTACTTAAACGGCGATAAGATCTACGAGTGGAAATACGGCTATACGACCTTCGATGTCCCGCTTGCGCTGCGGGAGGGAGAAAATGAAATTAAGGTCCGCGTGAGATATCAGAATATCAATACCCGCTGGTATTCCGGCGCGGGAATCTTCAGGGATGTCTGGCTCCGCGAAACCGGGGAGAATTACATTGTCGAGGACGGAACCTATGTTGTGAGCCGACCCGAAGGCGACTGGTGTGCAGAGGACGGCAGTCAGCGCGCGGGAAACGGCCTGTCTGAAGGCGGTAACAGTTCCATGGCATGCGGCCGGAGTGATAAGGACATCCAGCGTGCGGGAAACAGGCGCCCCGAAGGCGGCAGCTGGCGCATGGAGATTGACACGGAGCTCTGCGCGGTGCAGGACTGCGTTGTGAAGCATACCCTTTATGACGCGGCGGGAACCGCCGTGGCGTCCGCGGAAACCGCGGTAGCGGCCGGCACTGCCAAAGCAACGCAGGGTTTCGACGTCCTGAACCCTGAACTCTGGAGCCCCGAACATCCATATCTGTATTCTCTGCTGACAGAAATGTTCGTCGGAAATGAACCCGCCGACCGAAGATCCGAGCGCGTCGGCTTCAAATCCTGCCGTTTCGACAGCGACAGAGGCTTCTTCTTAAACGGCACAAACAGGAAGCTGAACGGCGTCTGCATGCACCACGACCAGGGCGCGCTGGGTTCCGCTTTTAACAGAAACGCGGCGAGGCGGCAGCTTACGAAGCTGAAGGAAATGGGCGTCAACGCCATCCGGACTTCCCACAATCCGCCGGCGCCGGGCTTTATGGATCTGTGCGACGAGATGGGGTTCCTGGTGGACAGCGAAGCCTTTGATATGTGGCAGGATCGAAAGACGGAATTCGATTACGCGCGTTTCTTCGACGAGTGGCATGAGCGCGATGTGGCAAGCTGGATCCGGCGCGACCGGAACCGGGCGAGCATCATCATGTGGAGCATCGGCAATGAGATCGGCGACACCAACGACATCCCGCGGGGGGAGGAGCTGACCAAAGAACTGATCCGCTGCGTCCGGATTCACGACTATAAGAACGCGCATCCGGTCACGATCGGCTCCAACCATATGCGCTGGCAGGGCGCGCAGAACTGCGCGACGCATCTGGGCGCTGTGGGCTATAATTATCTGGAAAGCATTTACGACCGCCACCATGAGGAGCATCCGGACTGGGTGATCTACGGATCGGAGACCGCGTCGACGATTCAGTCGCGGGGAATCTATCATTTCCCGGCTTCGGTTTCCGCCACGACTTACGACGACAGCCAGTGCTCATCGCTGATGAACTGCTGCACCGGATGGGGCGCGCCGAACGTCGAACATAACATCACTGAGGACAGGAATAGGCCTTATTCCCTGGGGCAGTTTATCTGGACCGGGTGGGATTATATCGGAGAGCCTACGCCGTACCACACGAAGAATTCGTTCTTCGGGCATATCGATACCGCAGGCTTCCCCAAGGACAGCTTCTACGCCTATAGGGCCGAGTGGAACGAGGCTGCGGCGCCGTTCGTCCATCTGTTTCCCTCGTGGGATTGGAACGAGGGGCAGCTGATCGACATTTTCGCGTACTCCAACTGCGACGCGGTTGAGGTATTTGTAAACGGCCGCAGTCTTGGGAAAGCGGCTTACAATCATACGGACGGTCATACCCTTTCGGGGCGCTGGCAGGCGGCATACGAGGCGGGCGAGCTGAAAGCGGTGGGATACGCGGCCGGAGAGGCGGTCTGCGGGGACGTCCGCCGCACGCCAGGGGACGCCGCGCGGCTTTCGGTACTGCCTGACCGCGGGGCGGTTACGGCAAACGGTACGGATCTGGTTTATCTGGAGATCACGGCTGTCGACGGAGAAGGAAATGCGTGCGACAACGCGAGAAACCGGGTGAATGTGAGCGTCGCGGGGCGGCTTCGGCTGATGGGTATGGATAACGGCGACAGCACCGATTATGAGGAATATAAGACCAATTCCCGCAGGCTTTTCAGCGGGCGGCTGGTCGTGATCCTGGGAACGACATTTGAAAGCGGCGAAGGCGTGGTTACGGTAAGTTCTCCGGGGCTTCCGGATGAGATCGTCAGGATCCCTGTCACGGCTGCGGAAGGTGCGGAAGGAACCGCCGGTGCGTCGGAGAAAGATGTCTGTGTGGCCGAAGGAAAGACCATCATTCCAGAAGGCATTTCCTGCCAGCAGCAGGTCGAGCGTGACGATCGCCGTGAAGACTTATATGTCAGAAAGATCGACCTCACTGTGTCGTCCGGAAGGCTTACGCCGGAATGCCCGAAGGCTTCCGCGCGGATCCGGATCTATCCGGACGGCGCGGCGCCAGTTCCCGGCGATATCGGATTCAAGACGGTCACCATTACGGGCGTCGAGACGAATCTTCTTAAGATCGAACCCACCCCGGACGGCGCGGATCTGACTCCTTTGGGCGACGGCGTCTACCGTCTCAGAGCGTACTGCAGAAACGGCGGCAAATACGAGGAGGTGATCTCGGAGATCGAGATGGAGAACGCCGGCTTCGGCCCGGCGGCCATAAGCCCCTATGAAGGCATCGTGCTTGCCTCGCTGGCCGCGAACGCGGACGAACTGAATTCCGATATGGGCGGCGGAGTGCTTCTGCGGAGAACGAAACGGGTGCTTTACCGGCATGTCGATTTTAAGAAGACCGGTTCGGACGAGATCACGATCGGGATCTACACCTACAATGAAAATGTGATCCCGGTCGAACTGTACGCCGATGGCGAACTGGTCGACACCCTGCATTTCCAGGCGAAGAATGAGTGGAATGTCTATAAATACAATACATTCACGCTTCCGCGGACGCTTACGGGCGTTCATGATCTGGAGTTTGTATTCAAAGAAGAACTGCGGTTCCTCGGATTCCGGTTTGCGGCACCCCGCCGTCTTGGAACCTTGATCCGCGCCCTGGATAACGACGCGGTCTACGGCGACAGCTTTGTGACCGGATCGGAAATGATCGAGAAGATCGGCAATAATGTCAGCGTCTGCTTTGAAAGCGTCGATTTTGAAGACGGCGCCGGCAGGGTCGAGATAACCGGCCGCACGAGGAACCGGCGCGATACGATACGGCTGACGTTTGCGGCAGGGAAAGACGCGCCGGAGCAGGAGAATAAGCCGGAGCAAGAGAATAAACCGAAGCAGGAGAATAAATCGGAGCAGGAAAGCGTGGATCTGGAGTTTGCGGGAAGCGGGGACGGAGAGATCGTGACGAGATCGTTTGCGATCCCGGAGATTTCCGGAGTGCGGGATCTTACGGCTGTATTCCTTCCGGGTACCGATTTTGACTTCCGAGCCATTCGGTTTACGAAAAATTAATTTCCAATTAATGCGTCTGTTTTGATTAATTCATTAACAGGCATGAGGCAAGTGCAGATTGCACAATCTCATGCCTGTTCTTTTGTCTAAAACTGATAAATTTGAAATATATCACAATTTGGTGTTGAAATTTCCCTTAAAATAAATTAGAATTAACCTAAATAATGAGTTAATAATTAACTTAAATGAAATTTTGCGGGAGGTGTTCGAAGTGAGGCGAGGCAGTCTGAGAAAAAGGGACGGAAGCGGAACTCATGTCAGTGTGGGTTGTAGGATTTCGCACGGGATGGGAAATGACGTTGCGGATTGCAAGTTCCGGCGCGGCATGAAGAATGACGCTGCGGATTACGGGAACTGGAACGGCATGAGGAATGACGCTGCGGATTGCAGGAACCGGAATGGTATAGAGAATGACGCTGCAGATTACAAGACCCGACGCGGTAGGAAGAATCGTGTTGCGGGCTGTGGGATCTGTTATGGCATGAAGAGAGCCGCTGCAGGCAGCAGGAAATACAGTGGCAGAAACGGCAGGAGATATACTTCAGAGCGCGGCCTTGCGGCCGCGGCAGCCATAGTCCTGGCATTTACAGCCGTCTTCCCCCAGACGGTGATTTCCGCCTGGGCCGCTCCGGGAGAGAGCGCCGGGACGGACGATGCGCCTCAGATCGTGAGGCAGTGGGATTTCTCGGACGGAACCCAGGACTGGGTGTATGACGACAGCTGGTCGGGGGACAGCTATACCGGCGAGACGGAATTTGCCTGGGACGAAGAGAAGCAGATGCTGAAGCTCACCGTAGATTTCTCCGGCAATGCCGACAACGGCTACAGCCAGATCGGCGTCAGCTTCCCGTCGGAGGATGGAATCGACTATTCCCAGGCAGGCGGCCTGGACTTCGATTTCTACTATGACGCGGCGGCTTATACCACCGGAGATTTTACGGTCAAGGCGTTTTCCGACAATGTCTTCCGCGACCAGAGCGTGATCGTCAGCCAGAGCCTGCCGGAGGATACCGGCGACGGCCGGATGATGGTGAACGTTTCCCTGGGCAGCGACGCCTATTATGCCGGCCGCGAACATCCGAAGAAACTGATGCTCCAGATCATCGGCAACAATACCGATTACAAGGGCGATATCTGGATCGACAATATAACGCTGCGTGCTGAGAAATATGAACGTTTCCTGGTGGAAAGCACTGTGAAAGCAGAGACTGCTACGGTCATTACCGGTACAGACGCCGCGCTGACGGTAAACGGCAGCACGATCGAATATGCCGGCAGCGTTCAGCTTACGGACCCGGCGGCGGACGCGGAGACCATTGCGCTCTATCAGTACTTAAAGGCTGTGGGTGAATCGGACGCGGCTCTGTTCGGCCACATGGAGGATACGATCCTCAAGGCGGGCGCCGAGGAATACACCGAGTCGGATACAAAGGACGTGACCGGCTCCATTTCCTCTATCGTGGGACTTGATATCGGCGGACTGTTCTCCGGCTACGCTTCCAAATACAATGAGCGCCATTCGGAAGCCCAGCCGCTTCCCGACACCAACGCCGGCAATATCAAGGCGGCGGCGCTTCTGTCCAATGAAGCCATCGCGCAGGGAGCGGTGATCACGCTGTCCTCCCATATGCCTAATTTTGCCGGGGCGGCGAAGAAAGACATGTCGGCGGCTTTAAGCTATGACCGCTATGATTTCAGCGGCGCGGATTCCTACAGCACCATCGGCGACTGCATGAACCAGCTCATGCCGGGAGGACGTTATCACGACGCGTTCCTGGCCCATCTGGACGCCATTGCCGACTACATAAAGCAGGTGGACGGACCGGTCCTTCTGCGTCTCTTCCATGAGAATACCGGAAGCTGGTTCTGGTGGGGCAGCGATTTCTGCGACCCGGAGGCCTATAAGAATGTCTACCGTTATTCGGTGGAGTATCTGCGTGACGAGAGAAAACTCCACAATGTTATTTATGTATACGCGCCCGGTTCCGAGGCGGAAAATGCGGACGCTTACGGCGAGCGCTATCCCGGCGACGCCTATGTGGATATGATCGGATTTGATACCTACGATTCGAACCCGGTGCCGGACGAGGAGGGATACGGATTCCAGCAGGCGCTCCGAAAGGCCATGAAGGTGACGGACGATTTCGCCAAGGCGCACGGCAAGCTGTTCGCCCTGACGGAGACCGGCATGTCCTTCGCTTCCGGCGGCGGTATCCCGGAGGCGGGCAACCGGAGACCGGAGTGGTACAGCGAGATCCTGGATATCGTGACGGATAAGGCGTATGACTGCTGCTTCGTCATGCTGTGGTCCAACTATTCCCGGACCGGCGGCTACTACACGCCGTTTATCATTGATAAGAGGGACGACGGCACGCTGTTCGGCCACGAACTGCTGGATCCGTTCCTGACCATGTATAACAATGAGAAAAGTATTTTCGCCGCGGATCAGCTCTCCGTCATGAAGCAGATCAAGGCCGGGGAGATCAAAAAGCCGGAGATCACCGCTTCTGAAAAGGCCAGCGGTTACATTCTGGAACCGGCGGCCAACGCAAGGCTGGTGGAGGAAGGGGATCTGACGGCCCGGATGAACGGTCAGGCGGAGAAGATCGAATTTATCGTAAGAGGCAATGGCAAAGAGGTGACCGTCGAGGGCAGTCAGGACGGTTCCCAGGCGGTCGGTCATCTGGACGGCGAAAGCCTGGAGAGCTTCGGCATCGCGGCGGACGCGTCCGTCGAGCTTGTGGTGGACGGCGAGTCCCAGCAGGAGATCCCGATCATGCTGAATATCAAGACCCGGTCCGACGATCCCCATGTGGTGGATGATTTCGAGGTCTACGGCGGACTGGATGAACTGCTTAAGGCCAGCTGGTATACCTATCAGAATGACAGCTGTGAGGCAAATGTATCGATCACCGATGAATTTGAATCGACCGAAGGCTACGCCCTGCGGTTCGACTACAAGAATAACCGCAGCGGCTGGGCCGGATGCGAGATCTTCCTGGACAGCGACTGGTCGGACTGCGACGCGCTTCAGTTCTGGGTCATGCCGGATCTGAACATGCAGAAGACCGTGTTCCAGATTAATACGGCCGTCGGCGGTTCCTATGAGGCTTACCTGCAGGAATACCCGGATTACGCGGCGGCGGACGGTCCTATGATCGCCACGATCCCATTCTCGGAGTTCACTGATAAGGGAGGCAGAGGGGCGCTGAAACCGGCGGATGCAAAAGAGATCACCAGCCTGAGCCTCTGGGTCAATACGATTCCGGGTTCCGAAGCACTGGGAGACAGCCTGGAGATCCGGGGCTGGGTCTGCTACGATGCGATCCGGGCCGTAGCCGCGGGGCTGGATGCGCCGGCGTTTGAGGCATTGGAAGGCGACGAAGGCTGGCTTGAGGCCGCGAAGGCGGAAGCGGATGAGGCGGCCCGTAAGGAACAGGAGGAGCTGGAAGCAAGACGCGCCGCGGCGGCTGCCAAGCGGGAAGCGGAAGCGGCGTCGAAGGCCGCGGAAGAAGCGGCTGCGGCGGAAGCGGACGGAGCTGCGGAGAACAGCGGCGGAAGCGCGGCGGGAGCGAACGGCGCGGCGGATGCGGCAGGCGCGGCAGGAGCCGGAGAGGGCGGAGAGAATGGCGCGACAGGCGAGAACACCGCAGCTGACGCCCCAGCGGCGCAGAAAGTACCTGCGTGGAAATACGCTCTTCCGATTATATCCGGTGTGATCGCCATACTGGCGATAGCTGCATTTGCGGCATTGTGCGCCGGCAGGCGGAAAGCGGAGAAGAAACCAAAGATGGGATCGGAGACGGAACCTGCGCCGAAAACAGCTTCGGAACCGGACCAGAAGAAATGATCGGAGAAGGAGCCGAAATCGGATCTGAAAAAGTAATATGAATGGATCCGGAACCAGAACCGGGCTGATAGAAGACGGAATAAGAGGCTCAAAATGGAATCATAGATCAGGCTCAGAAGGAGGATGAAAATCATGTCGAAAATGTCAGGGTTATGGAACAGTATGTTGGCAAAAAGATCGTTAAGCATATTGATGTGCGGCGTTCTCGCGGTAACCTCTACCGGCGTCTGCGTCGTATCCGCGACCGATCTGATGGCGGAGACAAGAGCTATCAGCGAGACCGCGGCGGGCGGATCGGCAGCGGAAGATGAATCAGCCGCAGCGGAGAATTCAGGTATCCAGATAACCCCTGCTGATGGTAACGGAGAAACGCAGGGGTCGGGAAATCCCGCTGCGGGCTCACAGGGTCAGACCGCCGGCGTGCGGCAGAATCAGACGGCAGCCGGTACGCAGACAGCGCAGCAGGCGCAGGGCGCGGAGGAAGAGCCGGAGGAAACCGGCGAACCGATCCATGAGTTCACCCAGACCTGGGTGGGCTACGAGGCCAGCTTAAAGGATTTCATTGCGGACTATGAGCCCGGCGACGAGGTGCGCATTTACGCTTCCTTCGATAAATCGGTCGGCAGCCAGTTCGGCATGTACATCGACGGAACCTGGAGCGCCTTTGGCGGCGAGGGAAAGAAACGCAATATCACTCTGATCCCGGACAGCGATTATATCAATATCCAGATCACGGATATGAAGGGAGCCGGTGCGGTGACTCTGACCGGTCTTTCCGCGGAGCTTGTGAAGAAGGGCGAGCAGGACGCGGGAAATTACCTGCACCGTTTTACCGGCCTGTGGCAGGGCTTTGAGACGAAATTTTCCGATTATAACCCGGATTATTCCGCAGGCGACGAGGTTAAGGTTACAGTTGTTTACAACAAAAAGGCGACCAGCCAGATCGGTTTCAACCAGAACGGCGAATGGACGACCGAGAGCGGGGAAGGAACGACCCTGACGAAAACGATCATTCCGGACAACGACTATCTTAATATCCAGATCTCTGATATGTGGGCGAACTACAGCATCGGCGTCGTATCGGTGAGCGTCGATATCACCCGCAAGGGAGTGGGCGCAGCCGCAGGCGGCGCGGCGCTGACTACCAGTAAATACACGCAGCCGGGAGATTATCATCTGTTCTCCGGAGAACGGAATGAAGGCTACACGGAGACCGACGCATGGATCAATTACTGCGCGGATACGGACTATCTGACGCTGACCTACGACTGTCTGCCGGAGCATGAAAGCTGGGGCGTACTGGCCTGGAACGCGGCCATCGACGGCCAGTGGACCGACGGCCCGTCCTATTCAGCCGACGGCGGCGATTCTACGAAGGTAATGACCAAGACTTTCAGCGTGAAATTCCTCCGCAGGATGCTCGGTATTACCGATACTTCCAATGTTACCTCCCTGGGTCTGGGCTGCTGGAGCGAAGGCAGGATCATCGATCTGACGCTTCATGTAGGCAGCCGGATCCCCCGGGGAGAGCACCTGTTTGAAAACGGCGAGGTAAACCAGTCCTGGGTCTGCGATGATATTGAATATCTGCTGGATGTGCCCGATAACAAGTATATTGGCGTCAAATATATGTGCACGAACGGAACGCACGGCGGCTGGACGGTTATGAACTGGGGAGCTTCCGTAAACGGCCAGTGGAAGGACGGCGGCGCGCTGGCGCTTTCCGATATACCTACGGCGGTCCATACCCGCGGTATGCGGATGAGCGAATTCAGAAAAATGCTTGGAATAAGCTGGGACGTCAGGGTAGATACAGTTCAGCTGGCTGTTTATAACGAAGGACGGATCCTGGACATCTGGATCAGCGATACCGTGATACAGGATACCCCCGCCGCCAAAGACAGCGGCGGCAATAGCGATGGCAGCGATAATTCAAGGCCTGCCGGCCCGGCTTACGAATCGCCGAATAAGAGCGTGTGGGATGAAGTATTTGAGAAGGTAGACGCAGGCGGATCCGGCGTCAGCCGCTTCTCTGAGACGATCGGAATGCCGGAAGCCTGGAAATGGGGCAATATCAGTGAAAACAATGTTACGGCGATCAAAAAGCTGCTGAAGGAAGGCGCGCTGCTGGTCGTTGATTACGCACCGTCCGGCGCGGAGGCGCCGTCGCTGCAGTTTACGATGGCAGACGGCGGGCAGTTTGCCGTTCCCGCTTCCTACGTAAAGAACGGGAAGGCCGGATATTCTTATGATGATATTGCGTCGGCGTTAAGCGGCTATCTGGTGCCGCAGGAGATCGAAAATATCCAGCTGTCGGCCGGAGGCGACGCGGTGACCGTATCGCGGATCAGCGTTGTGAGCGGCAGCACAAATATGGCAAAGGAGCCGATCAAGGTACTTTCCGATTCCTGGAGCGGCTTTGAGACGACCCTTTCCAAATGGAATGCCGGCTATGAGGACGGAGACCAGGTAAGAGTAACGGTCACATTTGACAAGAGCGCGCCCGGCGACGTGGTATTCAACGGCGACTGGTCCACGTCCAACTGGACCACCGGTACTGTATTTACAAGAACGGCGGTCTCGCTGGAAGACAAGATCACAATCCGCGTAGGCGAGCTTCCGTCCGGCACGGGCTATGTGGCGATCACGGATATCAAAGTCGAGATCACCGGCAAGAAGAATTATGACGACTATGTGGAAGTCAGCGGCGACAGCACGGTGGCCCAGCTTGCCGATACGAAGGAGAACGCGGCACAGAGCGTGCTCACGGAAGCCGAGATCAACGAGGGAACCAAGCTGGTGCTCGACATTGCGTCCGCATCCCTGACCGCGGCGCAGGAGACCGAGGTGAAGAATGTATTTGCCTCGGAGCAGGGCGAAGGCGGCGCCGAAGCGCCGGAGGTGAAGATCGCGTCCGTGATCGACGTCGAGCTGCATAAGGTGACGGACAGCGGCCAGAGTACGGATGTGACAGAGACGAACGCGCCTCTTTCGATCAAGGTGCCGGTGCCGGCGGAGCTGGAATCCGAGGCGGCGGAGCTGGAGTTCGGCGTGGTGCGCGGGCATGAAAATGCGAACGGGAAGATCGAGTATACCTTCCTGGAGGATAAGGACAGCAATCCGCTGACGGTGACATTTGAAAGCGACCGGTTCTCTACATTTACACTTGTATACGGCGAGACCGGCGCGTTCGACGGGGCCAGCGGCGCGATCAAAGTATTCCGGACCACATGGACAGGATTTGACACGACGTTCAGTGCCTTTAAGGAAGACTATAAGGCCGGCTACCCGACGACGGTGACGCTGACCTTCGACCGGGCGGTAAAGAGTTATGTGGATTATCATTCGCCGGATTTCACGAGGGAACCGTCGGAGTTTGACAATGCGCCGGTTTCCGCGACCTATACGTCGACGATCCTTCCGAAGGACGACAGCCTTTCCATCGGCATCGCCGATATGAACGGCGGCTCCATGGTGAAGCTGCTGAGCGTGAAGATAGAGCAGGAGATCAAGGAGATCGAGGCGATCTATACCTTTACGGATACCTGGGGCAGCAATGATTCTACCTATAATGTGGCTCTGTCCAAACTGGCTGATAGCTTTGCGGTAGGCGATACCGTGAAGGTGACGGCGGTCTTCGACCAGAAGGCGAAGGTCAAGCTGATGGCCAACGGCTGTACGGAGTATTTCACCGACGGAAACAGCGAGACGGTGGAGTGGGAGATCACGCCGACAGACGACGGTATATCCATTCAGGCGGCTGACTCCGGCCAGATTCCGCTGCATCTGCTGCGTATTGAGGCGAAGATCGTGAAAAAGGGAGAAAGCGGCGGAAGCGGCAGTGAAGGCGGCGGAAGCGAGGGCGAAGGCGGCGATGAGCCGACAGAGCCGGTTGATCCGGCCAATGTGCTCCATACGTTCACAAGCGCGTGGGTCGGGTTTGATACTACCTTTACAACCTATAATCCGGCATATGAAGCCGGGAAAGAAACGACGGTAACGCTGACCTTTGATAAAGAAGTCGGGGCGCAGATTTATTATCATGGTCCCAATGGTTCAATACCAATAGTTGGCGAGGAAAAGGGGACGGAGATCGTGCTGACATTCACGCCGCCTGATGACTACATGAGCATCCAGCTGACAGACATGGCCGGGAATACGGAAGTGAAGCTGCTGGGGATTAAGTTGGAGCAGGAAGGAGTGGAAGAACCGCCTGCGGAGCCGCTTTACACCTTTATGGATACCTGGGGCAGCAATGATTCTACCTACAATGTGGCTCTGTCCGAATTGGCTGAGGGTTTTGCGGTGGGCGATACCGTGAAGGTGACGGCGGTCTTCGATAAAAAAGCAACAGTAAAGATGATGTCTGGCAATGCTAATTGTACTTCGGATGGAAGCAGTGAAACCATAGAGTGGGAATGTGTACCGGAGGAGGATAAAGTTTCTATTCAGGCGGCCGAGGCAAGCCAACTTCCGCTGAAACTGCTAAGTATTAAGGCGAAGATTGTGAAGAATGCGGAAGGCGGCGGAAGCGAAGGCGAAGGCGGCGATGAGCCGGCGAAGGAGCTGTTCACATTTAAGGATACCTGGGGAGGCAATGAATCCACATTCAACACGACCTTTGGCGCCTACAACGAGGATTTTGTCGCAGGAAAAGAAACGACAGTGACGCTTACGTTCGATGTGGAGGTTCAGGCGAATATCTTGAGCATGGGAGGCGAAGGAAATAACGGTATTTGGAATGATACGCCCCAGAAAGAGATCGTATTTATAACGGTCCCGACATTGGATAAGCTGGACATCCAGATAGCAAACCTGAATGGAAATGCGGAGGCGAAGCTTCTCAGTGTGAAGGTGGAGCAGGCAGAAACGGAAGCTCATCATATCGCCTCCATAACAAGTACAGAAGGGCAGAATAACTATATTATTAATCTAAATACATATTGTCCAGAATATAAGTCAGGAGATAAGATTACAGTAAATGTAATGTTAAGCGGAGATGGCGGATTCTATGGAGAAATTGGCGGGAATGTGGTAAATGAAGTGGAAGAATCGGGTTATAAGTGGACTAGCGGACCTGGATTCACAAGCAATGCTGGGGAGTCAGTACCCATTGAATGGACATATGTACCAGCTGGAGATCCGCAGATACAGATTTGGGGCATGAGTGGAACCGTGGTCTATATTGATACGATAACAGTGAGCGTCACGGAAAGCAGTGGAGAACAGGAGGAGCATCTGGGAACTATACACAGCACGGCTGAAAACTATCCGATTTCATTATCAGAGAACTGCGAAGGATATCAGGGTGGCGATGAAGTTACAGTAAGTGTAACGCTGAGTGGAGATGGCGGATTCAATGGAGGACTTTGCGGAAATAAAGTAGATGAAACGGCAGATTCGGGCTATCAGTGGGATAATGAATCTGGATTATTTACTAGCATTGCAGGGGAGTCAGTAACCGTCGAATGGACATACGTACCAGCTGGAGATCCGCAGATACAGATTTGGAGCATGAACAATGCGACGACTGTGGTATATATAGATTCCGTGAGCGTGGTAAAAACGACGGATACACTGACCGGAGTTTCATTAAACAGTACCGGAACGCCCATCGCTCTCTCCAGCCAGCCAGCCACCCCCGCCAATGCCACTCCTGCGAATGCGAACCCGGAGAAAGTCGAGCCGTCTGCGGGCGATAAGCCGCAGGGCAGCTCCGACCCGGCCGGACAGAGCGGCGCAGCGGAAGGCGAGACGCCGGATATTCCGAAGAACGCAATACTGCCGGCGGGTGATCATTCTGACGATAGTCAGGATGAATGAGACAGCATTATAAGTCCTTTTTAGACTGGCTGCCGGTGATGTGTAGGGCATCACCGGCAGCCGGTTGAATGTAAATGGATGGTGGAACAGAAGAAAACGGAAGCGGATGTAAAAGTTAAGCGGATGTAAACCGCAAGGCGGTTTCCTACTGCTTCTTAAACTGCCAGCTGTCGATCTCATACCCCTCGCCGGAAAAGATCAGGCAGAGGTCATGGACGCCGGTAACGCCCTGCGTCAGTTCGGCGGTATATTCCGTAAAATCTTTCGCGGTTTCCACGAGGGGCAGGTATCCCAGGACCGGGCCATCCGGCCCGTCGGCGCGAAGCTGGATCACGCCGGAGCCGTTCTGGCCGTTTTGGGTCCTGACGCGGGCGGTGAAGGAGACCGGCGTTTCCTTGCCAAAATCGACGCCCTTTACCAGGACGAAATCGCCGGGATCAATGCCGCCCAGGGCCATGTCGCCGGAGCCGCATTCTTTGGCTTCTTCATTGGCGGGGACGCAGTCGACGCCGGCCGCGACGGCCATGCACGCGGCCCGGTTTATTTCGTAGGGATTCACATACGACAACTGCTGACGGCCGCGGAGCGACTGGTGGATTTTTCCGATCGTGCCGTCCTCGCCCATGGTAAACTGGTTGACATGGGTGGAGCGGTAGCCGTGCTCGACGCCCATGGCCTTTTCAAGCGTTCTGGCGTGGTAGGTGATGTACCATCTGTCCTTGAACTGGAACACGCAGTGGTGATTATTTCCGTACAGGCCGAAATATTTGCCGGGATTTTCCAGGATCGTCTCCTTCAGTGTGAACGGTCCCATGGGGCTGTCGCTTTCGAGACTGACGATCTCGGCGTTGTGGAAGCCGTAGCGGGCGGTGCCTTCCGCGTCCACCTGCCAGTTGGAGCAGTAGGTGTAATAATATTTGCCGTTGTATTTGTGAATGCCGGAATCTTCAAAGAGATACGGGGCGTCGATAACAATGGGGTCGCCCGCCAGGCTGATCATATCGTCGCCGAGCTGTACGACACGGCCGGTTCCAGGATCGGCCGCCTTTCCTTCGGGGACGCCGCCGCCGAAATACAGATAAGCCGTTCCGTCGTCGTCCACCAGCACGGCGGGGTCAAAGAGCCAGAGCACGTCCGCACAGTTGGGGGTCTGCCGGGTGATCAGACCTTTGCCCAGAGGATCCGTAAACGGACCGGTGGGGCTGTCGGCGGTGAGTACGCCGATACCGCCGCCGGCGTCGGCGAAATAGAGGAAGAATTTCACCTTGCCGTCGATCTCCTTCCACGCGGCGGCCGGAGCCCAGGAATTGTGGGCCCATTTGGCAGCGCCTGCCGGCCCTGCGGCGCGGATCGAGCCGTGGTCGGTGAAATTGATCATATCGGCGGTGGAGATCACATTGATGCTGCGGATCGTGCCGTAGGTATTTTCCACGATCTCCTTGTTGACGTTATATTCGAACGAGTCTGCCGTCATATAGAAATACACCCGGTCCCCGTAGACCATCGCAAAGGGGTCCGCGCCGAAGCGCTGGGTCATCAGCGGGTTGGCGTCGTCGAGGCCTTTGTAGCTTTTGGTGAGCGTGATGCCGTCGAATAAGGAGGTGTATTTGTCATTGGTTTGCTGAGCTGGTTGGGCCATTGATTCTGAAGCCTCCGTTTCCTGGGTGGTGGTTTGAGCGGATCGCGTATCCGCGGAATTATTGGCCCGCGCCGATGCTTCGGCTTTGGCATCCGCCGGGTCAGTTGATGTATTGTCGTCTGACGGGAGCGAATCGTTTTGAATACCGGTTTGCGTTTCAGATGTTCCAGCCTGTGTAACGGCAGAACCGGCCAGCGTTTCATTCAGACGGGAGGGGTTCTCCGGCTGTCTGCCGGCGTCGAGTCCTCCGCAGGCGTTCAGGCCGATCAGGCAGGACAGGGCAGTGGCCATCAAAAGGACGGTATGTTTTTTCTTCATGCGTTTTCATTCCTTTCTGCCGGGTATTTGAACGTAGAAAATAACCAGCGCTATCATACCATGTACCGGCGGGTTTTGTATACTGTTTTTTGTGCGGTACCGCTTGCAAGTTGGGATACGGTATGGTACACTCCCCGTAGGCACTGAGCAGCCGGCAAATGAAGAACCGGATGGCCGCGCCGGGCTCGCGCGTAAGCGGCCGGAAGCGTCTGTATTTGCATGAAACGCCGGAGACATTTACATCTGCATAGGTTCAGGGCCGTGAGTGAAAGATACAGGAGGAATTTTCGAATATGAAACAGAGGATCACATCCGCAAATCCCTACATGCCGCTCTGGGAGCATGTCCCGGACGGCGAGCCGCGGGTATTTACTTATAACGGCGAGACGAGGGTCTATGTATACGGATCCCACGATACGTTAAAAACGGCCTACTGCGGCCCGGACCAGGTGGTCTGGAGCGCGCCGGCGGATGATCTGACGGACTGGACCTGCCACGGCGTCTGCTATACGGCCACGGACGGATCCACGCTGTTCGCGCCGGATGTGGTGCAGAAGGGCGACACCTTCTACCTTTACGCGGCGGAGAATCATGGCGGGCGGATCATGGTGGCGTCGTCGAAGAACCCGGCGGGACCGTTTGAAAATCCGGTTCTTACCCAGCTTGGCTTCGACCCAGGCGTGCTGGTGGACGACGACGGCAGGGTCTACGCCTACTGGGGCTTCTGCCGCTGCTTCTGCGCGGAGCTGAACGAGGATATGGCGACGATCAAGGAAGGCACGTTCCACGCCGATCCCATGGGCCATACGCCGGACGGCTGGAATCCGAAGAACAATGAAGTCGGAATCGACACGCGGGACGCGTTTTTCGAGGCGTCCAGCCCCCGGAAGGTGATGGGCAAATATGTCTACATTTATTCCAAACGCTATACCACGCCGGTTCCGGAGCTTGGCGTCTACGGGCCGTGCAACGGCTTTTTGTCCTACAAATACAGCGATTCCCCGCTGGAAGGCTTCAAAGAAGGCGGCGATATCAGCTTCAACGGCGGCGAGATCCTGCGCCTTCCCGACGGGACCGGGCAGCAGACCTACCGCTGGGGCAATAATCACGGTTCGATCATTGAGATCAATGGAAAATGGTACGTCTTTTACCACCGTCATACCGGGACGGACGAGTTCGCCCGGCAGGGAATGCTGGAACCGGTGGACGTGGCCATGGGGAAGGACGGCAAGGTCTATATCGGCGATATTACATACGTAGGCGGCGAGCCGGTCAGCTCGAAGCCGGTGGAAATGACCTCGCAGGGCGGACATATCAACGGCCTCGACGCGTACAGGATCATTTCCGCGGGGTACGCCTGTCATCTGAGTCCGCTTCGTCAGGCGTATATCAAGCCGGTCTATGAGCAGATAGAGGGAATTTCCGCGCCGATTGTCGGTATCGCGGATGGGACGACAGCGGGCTTTCGGTACCTGCAGTTCGGCACGGCTTCGCCAAAGAGCGTGACGGTCCGGGCGGCGGTGAAGGCGGAATCTGCGGCGGAAACTGCGGGGCAGGCGGTTACTGCGGAGTCAGGAGATGGTGTGAAAACGGCTGCGGAACCGACGACAGACACCGACGGAAACTCCATGGCGGACGCTGTTGGGAAACTCATGGCAGTTCGGGTGCATCTGGATGACTGGCGCGGACGGGTAGTCGCGGAGCTGGCGGTCCGCCCGGGAGAGATAGCGGAGTATTCCGCCCCTGTGACGGCGGGGATCGTCGGAAAGCACGCGGTGTATTTTGAATTTACCGGCGGCGGGGAAGCGGAGTTCGACTGGTTTACATTCGATCGGTGAAAGGAGAGATCAGAGAATGGGTATTCAGTTTATCGAGGATCAGAAGCTGTTCCGGCTTTCGGCCGGCGACGTGGAGTATGTGATCGGGATTGCGGATGATAAATATGTGGGTCATGTGTATTTCGGGAAACGGCTGGACGACGACCGCTGCGGATATCTGATGCGCACAGGCGAATCGCCGTTTGTGCCGTCGGAGAATCTGCGGGAGAAATGCTCCTTCGCGGATACATTTCCGACGGAATACGCCGCGTGGGGCGTGGGCGACTATCGGCAGAGCAGCCTGCGGGTAAGGACGGAGGCGGGATACCGCGGGTGCGAGCTGCATTATGCGGGATACCGAATCCTGGACGGAAAGCCGGGACTGCCCGGGCTTCCGGCCACGTTCTGCCGGGGGGAGGATGTGGAGCCGGGACGGACGGCCGCGGAACAGACAGTTGCGGAGCATAAGGCCGCGGCGGACGCCGCGGATGTTCGGGCGGGCAGCGCAGGAAAGACAGCCCGCGCCGCAGGCGGCCAGACTCTGGAGATCGACCTGCGGGACGAGGTTATAGGTTTAAAGGTTACGCTGCGCTACAGCATTTTCGACGACAGCCGCGCTGTGATCCGGAGCACGGAGCTGTTCAATGAGAGCGGTTCCACGATCTACGTGGAGAAAGTCTTAAGCGCCAGCTTCGATATGGATATCAGTGACCGGAACCTGTGCGGCGGTCTGGTTGGACGCGGCTGCGGCGGCGCGGGCATCGGCTCCGGCTCCGATTCCGGCATGGACATGCTGACGCTTCACGGCTCCTGGGCCAGAGAGAGGCATGTAAACCGCCGGCCGGTTACGCTGGGGCGGCAGATGGTGTCGTCCTTCCGCGGTGAATCGGGGCATCAGGACCATCCGTTTATCGCGGTGATGGACCGGGACGCCGGGCAGGATCAGGGCGACGTGTACGCCATGCATTTCGTTTATTCCGGCAACTTCACGGCGGAGGCGGAGCTGAACCAGTTCGGCAGCCTGCGCATGATGATGGGCATCAATCCGGAGGGCTTTGAGTGGGCGCTGCGGCCCGGCGAGACCTTCACGGCGCCGGAGGTGGTCTGCGTCTATTCCGACGAGGGCCTCGGGAAAATGACCCGCACCCTCCACGATCTGTACCGGAACCACCTGATCCGCAGCCCGTACCTGCATAAGAAGCGCCCGATCCTGATCAACAACTGGGAGGCGACGTATTTCAAATTCAACGCGGACAAGCTGGCGGACATCGCCCGGGAGGCGAAGAAGCGGGGCATCGAGATGCTGGTCATGGACGACGGCTGGTTCGGAAAGCGGGACTCCGACAACTGCTCCCTGGGTGACTGGGTCGTGAACGAGGAGAAGCTTGGCTGCAGCTTAAAGGAGCTGGTGGACCGGGTGAAGGCCGAGGGCCTGAAGTTCGGTATCTGGTTCGAGCCGGAAATGATCTCGCCGGATTCGGATCTGTACCGGCAGCATCCGGACTGGGCGATCCGGCTTCCGGGGCGTACGCCGACCCAGAGCCGTGCCCAGTACGTGCTGGATCTGTCCCGGCCGGAGGTGCGGGAGTACGTCTACGGCTGTGTGGCGAAGATCCTGCACAGCGCGGATATTTCCTATGTGAAATGGGATTCCAACCGGCAGCTGACCGATCCGGGCAGTTCTTATCTCGCGGGCGACCAGCAGGGTGAGCTGGCCCATCGTTTCACGCTTGGGATCTATGAACTGCAGGAGAGGCTCCTCGCAGAGTTCCCGGACCTTCTGCTAGAGAACTGCTGCGGGGGCGGCGCCAGGTTCGACCCGGGCATGCTCTACTACAGCCCGCAGATCTGGTGCTCCGACGACACGGACGCGGTGGAGCGGCTGGAGATCCAGGAGGGGACGGCCATGCTCTATCCGCTGGGCACCATGGGCGCTCACGTCAGCGACTGTCCCAACCACGCGGTGGGGCGGACGACGCCGTTTAAGACCAGAGGCCATGTGGCGCTGGCGGGAACATTTGGCTATGAGCTGGATATCACGAAGATCTCTGAGGCGGATCAGGAAGAGATTGAAAGCCAGGTGGCGATGTACCACCGGTTCGCGGATCTGAACCGGGAAGGCGATTACTACCGGATCGCGTCTTGGGCGGAGAATGGCGTGCTGGACTGCTGGCAGGTAGTAGCGAAGGACAGATCGGAGGCAATCGTCACCTTCGTGCAGGTGCTTGGAAAACCGAACCGGCACAGCCGGCGGATCCGGCTGAAGGGACTGGATCCGGATGCGGATTATGCGGTGGAAGAGTATACCGGCGAAGCGCGTAAAGAGGCCGGCGAAGCGGGCGCGGCAGGAACAAGTGCCGTCGGGACAGCGGAAGCCGGAGCAGACGCGAAGGCAGTTCAGGAAGACGGTGCAAATGAGAAGAAAGGAAGGATTTACAGCGGCCGTCTTCTCATGAACGCAGGGCTTCTGGTTCCGCCGAAATGGGGCGATTTCGCCAGCGAGCTTATGTATTTGAAGAAGATCTGAATGCCGGTTCTCTGTCAGGCCATTTGCTCTGCTATTCACCGCAGGCTGAATGATGAGGGGATATACGCCGCATATCTCCTTGGAATACCCTGGCTGCAGGACAGGCATATGCTGCGGGATAGGCGCAGGCAGAGGTATTCCGGCAATTAGACATAAGACAGGTGGTTTCCGCGTGGAGACCACTTGTTTTTTTCATACATTTCTGATACAATCGACAAGTATACATAATCTGACGGAAGGGAATCCAAGATAGTGACGTCGATCATCGATTATGACGCGGGGAATCTGAGAAGCGTGGCGAAGGCGCTGGAGGCGCTAGGGGAGGAGCCTGTCGTGACCAGGGACCGGGACCGGATTCTGGGCGTGGACCGGGTAATCCTGCCGGGCGTGGGCTCTTTCGGCGACGCCATGGAGAAGCTTTCCCGGTATGGCCTGACGGATGTGATCCGGGAGGTGGCCGCTTCCGGCAAGCCGTTTCTGGGGATCTGCCTGGGACTGCAGCTTCTTTTCGAGAGCAGCGACGAGAGCCCGGGAGTGGAAGGCCTGGGCGTATTTAAGGGACGCATCCTGCGGATCCCGGACGGCGCAGGACTTAAGATTCCTCACATGGGGTGGAATTCCCTTGAGACGGCGGAAGGCAGCAGGCTTTTCGCCGGGATCCCGCAGGGGAGCTTCGTTTATTTCGTTCATTCGTATTATCTGAAGGCGGAGGATGAGAACATCGTGGCTGCGTCGGCGGAGTACGGCGTCCGTATCCACGCCGCGGTGGAGCGGGGCAATGTATGCGCCTGCCAATTTCATCCGGAGAAGAGCGGGGACGTGGGGCTTAAGATCCTGCGGAATTTCCTGGCGATGTGATGATCACTGCAGGTGGGTCCGGGAAAAGAGCAGCTCTATACATAGCGCTGAACGAAGAGCAGCAGCAAAGAGGAAATAATTATGCACACGAAACGCATCATCCCCTGCCTGGATGTCCACAACGGACGCGTGGTGAAGGGCGTGAATTTTGTAAATCTGCGGGACGCCGGGGATCCGGTGGAGATCGGCGCGGCCTATGATAAGGCCGGGGCCGACGAACTGGTATTCTTAGATATCACGGCGTCTTCCGATGCCAGAGCCACGGTTGTGGACATGGTGCGGAGGGTGGCGGAGACGGTATTTATTCCGTTCACGGTGGGCGGAGGTATCCGCACTGTGGATGATTTCCGTCTGCTTCTGCGGGAAGGCGCGGATAAGATATCCATTAATTCTTCTGCCATTAATACGCCGCGCCTGATCAGCGACGCCGCGGACAAATTCGGCCGGCAGTGCGTGGTAGTGGCCATCGACGCCAGACGCCGTACGGACGGTTCCGGCTGGAATGTGTATAAGAACGGCGGCCGCATCGATACCGGGCTGGACGCGGTGGAGTGGGCCATGGAAGCCGACCGGCTGGGAGCGGGGGAGATCCTTCTGACCAGCATGGACTGCGATGGGACCAAGGCCGGCTATGACAATGAGCTGACGGCGCGGATCGCCGAAAATGTGTCGGTGCCCGTGATCGCTTCCGGCGGCGCGGGAACACTGGAACATTTTTATGACGCGCTGACGGTGGGAAAGGCGGACGCGGCGCTGGCGGCTTCGCTGTTCCATTATAAGGAACTGGAGATCCGGCAGGTGAAGGAGTATCTGGCCGGACGCGGCGTGCCGGTGCGGCTGTGAGGTTGGCGAAGCAGACCATGCATAGGGGTATGAGTGAAAGTAATCAATGCATGGCATGAACTGACGAGACCGTCAGGCTGTAAGGTTACATGACAGTAGGACGGCAAGGATATAAGGCCACAGAGTAACTAGACAGTAAGACTGCATAATTGCAAAGGTTACAAGGTTACAGGAGGAGAAGATCATGGGAGCGATCCAGAACGACTGGCTGCAGGCCATCGGCGGCGAGTTTCGAAAGCCTTACTATAAGGATCTGTACAATTTCGTCAATCAGGAATACCGCACACGGGTCATCTATCCGCCGGCGGATGATATTTTCAACGCCCTGCATCTGACGCCTCTGAAGGAGGTGAAGGTGCTGATCCTGGGCCAGGATCCATATCACAACGAGCATCAGGCGCACGGCCTGTGCTTCTCGGTGCTGCCGGATCAGAAGGAGATCCCGCCGTCGCTCATAAACATTTATCAGGAGCTGCATGACGATCTGGGCTGCTATATCCCGAACAACGGTTATCTTGTCAAATGGGCGAAAGAAGGCGTGCTCCTGCTGAACACGGTGCTGACCGTGCGGGCCCATCAGGCCAATTCCCATCAGGGCCGGGGCTGGGAGCAGTTCACCGACGCGATCATCGAAGCGGTGAATCGGGAAGACCGTCCCATCGTATATATGCTGTGGGGGAGACCGGCGCAGAGCAAGATCCCGATGTTGACGAATCCGAAGCATCTGGTGCTCACGGCGCCTCATCCGAGCCCGCTCTCGGCGTACCGGGGATTCTTCGGGTGCCGCCATTTCAGTCAGTGCAACGAATTTCTGCAGAGCCATGGTGTGGAGCCGATCGACTGGCAGATCGAGAATATCTGAGAGCGGCTGAGGCAGACGATTGGCGCAGACGGCAAAGGCAAGCAGCAAGGCCGGCAGATCAGAGGCAGAATCTGTACTGGCAAGAAGCGGTGCACGGCAAATAGAAGGCTGTGCAGTAAAATGAAAACAGACAGGGAGCGGAATGCAGATGGACATGATAGAGATTTTAAAGGCACTCGTATTCGGTATCGTGGAAGGCTTCACCGAATGGCTGCCGATCAGCAGCACGGGCCATATGATCCTGCTGGACGAACTGATCCAGCTGGATGTGACGCCGGAATTCAGGGAAGTATTTCTGGTAGTGATTCAGTTGGGAGCGATCCTGGCCGTGGTGGTACTTTATTTTTCAAAATTATTTCCCTTCGTGACTATAAAGGGCAAAAGCATGGGCAAGAAGAATCTGGCTGTGCCGCTTGGCGGGAAGAGCAGCAAATCCGTCGTTATGACCACGGATTCTTATCATACGAACAGAGGCGGCGTCCGTGAGGACATCATTCCGCTGGCGATTCCGGCGGGGAAGGACGGTCATGTTGGAATCAAGGCCAGTACGCTGGTGCTGTGGGTGAAGGTGATAATCGCCTGCCTGCCCGCGGCGATCGTGGGAATCCCGCTGGACGACTGGATGGAGGAGCATCTGCGGGGGCCGTATGTGGTGGCGGCGGCGCTGATCGTTTACGGTATCCTGTTCATCGTAGTGGAGAACCAAAATTACGGCAAACGGGCGGAGACGGAGAAGGTGGAGCAGATATCCCTGTATCTGGCGCTGCTGATCGGGCTGTTCCAGACGCTCTCGCTGGTGCCGGGAACCTCCCGCTCCGGCGCGACGATCCTGGGAGCCATGATCCTGGGCTGTTCCCGCGGCGCGGCGGCGGAATTCTCGTTCTTCCTGGGGATTCCGGTCATGTTCGGGGCGAGTCTTCTGAAGCTGATCAAGTTCGGGTTCCATTTTACCGGAGGCGAAGCCTTCCTTCTGCTGTTCGGTATGGTGGTGGCGTTCCTGGTGAGCGTGTATTCGATCCGTTTCCTGATGACATATATCCGGAGAAATGATTTCAAGCTGTTCGGATATTACCGGATCGTGCTGGGCGTGATCGTGATCGCGTACTTCCTGGTCACACAGTTTATTCCGCAGTTTCAGGCGCTGTAACAGGATTCAGAGCCCCGCGGCCACAATCCGGCTGCGGGGTTTTTTGATGCTTTTTTCCGCTGCAAAGGAGGCTCCTGTTGACAAAATGGCTCGGGGGGGTATCATAGCGGTGTGGCGCGTTAAAGCGCTGCAATATGAAATCCAGGAGGGATGAAGAAATGAAACGAAGAGGTATTTCTGCCGTGCTGTCCATCGCGATGGCGTTGTCTTTGATGATGCCGGCGCCGGCCGCGGCAGAGACGGGCGCGGCGACAGGAACCGTGATCGTCGACAATGTTCCCGGGGGCATGCTCGTCGCCTGTACGGAGGTGGGTTCCGGCACAGTGGGCGTAGACAGCAGAATTGTCACAACTTATCTTCCGGTGGGCGAGCCGGTGGTTCTCCCGGTCGGAACGGTGGTCCATGTCATACCCGAGCCGATGTATTACTGCGTCAATGAAGGAACCGAAGCCGAGAAGTATGTATGGACCGTATGCGATAAGGTGGAACTCGTAAAGGACGGCGATACAAGCGGATCTGAAATTGAGTACGGCAGTTATACTGTCGAAGGCGGCGAGACCGTCCATATCGTCGGCAGCTTTGTGGAGGAAACGCCGGATCCGTCCGAAGATTCCGGAGACTATGATTATGAGGGGACCATTACGGGTGCATCGGATCAGACCGGATATACGGTGACCGCAAGGTTCTTTTGCGGAGAATATCTGGCCAGAAAGAATCCGGCGACTTATTCCTATGCCAACACTACCTATTCGAGTTATTTAGGGGAAGAATCTGTCAAAGGCACTGCGACGATCGGAGAGCTTCTGGATATCCTGAAGAATGACCCGTATAAGATGTATAACGGCTATGAGCCGGCAGGCTATCAGATTGAAGTCAATGAATCGGATGAACCCATAGCGGACGGCCCGCTGCTGGACAGTACGCTGACGGTTGCGGAGCTGGCCGGTGAGAGCGGTTACCTGCCGCTGTTCGCACGGTACGCCAGGGCGGACGGCACGCTTTACGCGCCCAGGCTTGAGCCGCTGAAGAGCGCGGCGGATGAGCTGGAGGAGAAGATAGCCGCTATGCCGACGGCGACGGCTTCCAGTGCGCAGAGGGACGAATTTGATCAGCAGGCGGAGGCAATCGCGGATGAGATCAAGGCCGCGGCAAAGAATACGAATGCGTCTGCGCTGATGGAGATCATAGAGAAGTTTGAGGAGAAGCTTTCCGACGCTTTAGGCGTGAAGGCAGTTCCTTCCGGCGGCGTTGCCGGCGTCACGGGCGCTCTGCTTGCTTCTGGCGTGACCAGCACCGGCGAGGCAGAGAAATACAGGGAAGTACGGGTGCATCTGAAGGATGGCGTGACTGTTTCGACCGCGTCTGACGCCGATCACAAGGCGGAGTTTGAACTGCAGGTGGAGAAGGTGGAGAAAGCCGCGGCGGTGCGGACGATAGCGGCGAATACAGAGCCCGGGACAGATGAAAAGACGGTACCGGTTCGTTCGCTGGACACGCCTATGACCGTAACGGTCGAGATGCCTCAGGATTATATCGGCGTCGCGTCAGGAAAAGACAAGCTTTATGCCGGGGATACCGGCAAGGAGATTGCCATGAACCTGGATACGGCTGCACAGACAATTACATTTACTACGGTATCCCTGGGAAAGCACTGGATTAAGCAGGAAGCCGAAACGGATAAGCCGGTTACTCCGCCCGGCGGAAACAGCGGAAACGTCGGAAGCGGATACTCCGGGTCTTCCGTATCCGCCCCGGTCAACCGCAATGCTTCCGGCAGCTGGGTGCAGGAGGCCGACGGAAGATGGTGGTTTAAGTACAGCCTGGGCGGCTATCCGGCTAACAAGTGGGAGATGATTAACAATAAGTGGTACTATTTCAACGCGGAAGGCTATATGGCGTCCGGCTGGCAGCTGATCGATAATGTCTGGTATCACCTGGACGATACCAACGGCGATATGACGACCGGCTGGTATCTGGATGCGGCTGACGGAAAATGGTACTATTTCAACGCGAGCGGAGCGATGCTGACCGGCTGGCAGGTAATCAGCGGCGTATACTACTATCTGACGGAAACCATGGATCCCACCTATACTTACGATGCGGCGGCCCGGAAGTGGGTATACAGCAGCAGCGGGGTACGGCCGTATGGCTCCATGTACGTGAACGAGACTACGCCGGACGGCTATAAAGTGGATGAGAACGGCGCCCGGGTGCAGTAGGAGAATGCGCGTTCCGGACGGAACGGAGGAATATAAAAAGGCGGGAGCGAGAAATTCACTTCCGCCTTTTTAATTACCACGCGGCAGAGCGTTGGCGACGCCCTGCTTGTATTTCCATGCAGACAGAGCGCCGATGACGCCCTGCTTGTATTCTGCCGGTGACGCGCCCTGGCAAAACGGTATAAAGGATTCCGTTATCTTACAGCCCTTCCGCAATATCGTAGATCAGCTGTTCGGATTCCTCCCACCCCAGGCAGGGGTCGGTGATGGACTTGCCGTAGCAGTGCTCGCCGATCTTCTGGCTGCCGGGTACGATATAGCTTTCCACCATGACGCCCTTTACCATCTCACGGATCTCGGCGGAATGGCGGCGGCTGTGGAGCACCTCCTTCACGATTCGGATCTGCTCCTCATACTGCTTCCCGGAATTGGAATGGTTGGCGTCCACGATGCAGGCCTTGTTCTTCACGTCCCGCTCCTCATAGAGACGGTGCAGAAGGATCAGGTCCTCGTAGTGGTAGTTGGGCAGGTACTGGCCGTGCTTATTGACCGCGCCCCGAAGGATCGTGTGGGTCAGCGGGTTGCCCGGCGTGTGGACCTCATAGCCCCGGAAGATGAATTCATGGGCGCCCTGGGCGGCCACCACAGAATTCAGCATGACGGTCAGGTCGCCGCTGGTGGGATTCTTCATACCCACGGGGACGTCGCAGCCGCTGGCTACCAGACGGTGCTGCTGGTTCTCCACCGAGCGGGCTCCTACAGCGATGTAGGACATCAGATCCGACAGGTACCGGAGATTCTCCGGATAGAGCATCTCGTCGGCTGTGGTCAGACCGGTCTCCTGAACTACCCGCATATGCATCCGGCGGATGGCGATAATGCCTTCGTACATGTTGGGCTTCTTCTCCGGATCCGGCTGGTGCAGAAGGCCCTTATAGCCCTCGCCGGTGGTCCGCGGCTTATTCGTGTAGACACGGGGGATGAGGATCAGCCGGTCCTTTACTTTCTCCTGAACCGGAACCAGCCGGCTCACATAGTCCAGCACGGAATCCTCGTTGTCGGCGGAGCAGGGGCCGATGATCACCAGAAACCGGTTGTCTTCGCCGGTCAGTACCTTGCGGATCTCCTCGTCGCGCTGCGCCTTGACCTCCGCCAGGCCGTGGGGCAGCGGAAACTGCTCCCGGATCTCCGCCGGCGTCGGCAGCTTGTTGATAAATTCAAGTCCCATTGCCAAATATCTCCTAATTCAGTCAAATTCCCCCGAAGAACCGGCATCCGCCGGCTCAATGTACACCCATAATTCGTATAAAGAGGCTGTCCGGCCGCCTCGAATGTCCGGTCAGCCCATGTGCTCCTCGAAATCCGGAATACCGTCCCCGTCCAGATCGACCATAGGCGGCGGCATACCCGGACCGCCGTAGAATTCCTTGCCGATCACGTTGCGGGTCTGGCGGGCTTCCTCCACCGCTGTGGAGAGCATGCGGCGGATCTCCATGGGCCGCGCAATGTTCTTAAGGACGATTTCCGGCGTGCCGTCCACGCGGGTCTTGACAATGATGTCCCCGGTACCGAAAATCTTGCCGGCCAGGCTCTGCTTACAGGTAACGTCCACGATGCGGTAAAGAAGCGTTTCCTCCAGCGTCGTGTTCAGAAACCCGGTCTTCACCATCAGGCGCTCGTCTTCAATATAATACTTGGTAAAGCTTAACGGAAACCACAGATGGTGCTTCCGGTCCTGCCATTTGATTCCGGGCATATCGTTTACATTGACGGATCCAGCCATAATAACACTCCCTTCACAAATAAGATTTCAGCGCATTTCCATAAAACCATTGAATCATGGATATTCTATCACGGGGAAGGGGAGATGTAAAGCAAGATATTTTTTAAATATGACTGAAATTCTGCTTGAAATCCTTGAATCCCTGAGATACAATTATAATCGGCAGAGATTGGATTCACTGGATGGATGTTCCTATGGTGCGTCCGTCTACTAAATATTTTAAAATGGAGGACTGCAAAATGAGTAATTCGGCACAAACTTCAGCAGGCAGCAGGATCGCTAAGCTGCTTGATGAAAACAGTTTTGTTGAAGTCGGCGCTTATGTGACAGCAAGGGCCACCGATTTCAACATGACAGGCAAGGACACACCGGCTGACGGCGTCGTGACAGGCTACGGCACCATCGGCGGCTGCCTTGTGTATGTGTACAGTCAGGACGCTTCCGTGCTGGGCGGCTCCATGGGAGAGATGCACGCGAAGAAGATCGCGGCTGTCTACTCGATGGCCATGAAGATGGGCGCTCCGGTCATCGGTCTGGTAGACTGCGCGGGTCTGAGACTTCAGGAGGCGACCGACGCGCTTCACGGCTTCGGGCAGCTCTACATGAGCCAGACCATGGCCAGCGGCGTGATCCCGCAGATCTCGGCGATCTTCGGCACCTGCGGCGGCGGCATGGCCGTGTCCGCGGCGATGAGCGATTTTACCCTTATGGAGTCGAAGAAGGCGAAGCTGTTCGTCAACGCTCCGAATGCGATTGACGGCAATTACGCAGGCAAGTGCGACACCTCCGCGGCTGATTTCCAGGGCGAGAAGGCCGGGATGGTGGACTTTGCGGGAACCGAGGACGAGGTGCTGGCGAAGATCCGCGAGCTGGTCGGCGTTCTTCCGGCCAATAATGAGGACGATATGTCCTACGATGTGTGCGAGGATGATCTGAACCGTGTATGCGAGGGCCTGGAAGGCTTCGCGGGCGATACGGCCGCGGCGCTGGGCCAGATTTCCGACGACGGTTTCTTCCTGGAGACGAAGCCCATGTTTGCTCCCTCCATGGTGACCGGTTTTGCCCGCTTAAACGGCAATACCGTGGGCTGCGTGGCCAACCGCAGCGAGAGCCTGGATGAGAAGGGCGAGAAGACGGCGAGCTATGACGCGGTGCTGACAGCCGAGGGCTGCACGAAGGCCGCGGAGTTCGTGGATTTCTGTGACGCGTTTAATATTCCGGTCCTGACCCTGGTGAACGTGAAGGGCTACAAGGCCGACAAGTGCAGCGAGCGCCGTATGGCGAAGGCGGCCGCGAAGCTGACTTACGCGTATGCCAACGCCAGCGTGCCGAAGGTGACGGTCATCATCGGACAGGCGTTTGGTACGGCTTACCTGACCATGGCCAGCAAGTCCTGCGGCGCGGATATCGTTTACGCGTGGCCGACAGCGGCCATCGGCATGATGGACGCCCAGGCGGCGGTGAAGATCATGTACGCCGATGAGATCGCGAAGGCGGACAACGCCGTGGCTCTGATCAGTGAGAAGGCGGCGGAGTACCAGACCCTTCAGTCCAGCGCCATCGCGGCTGCGAAGCGCGGCTATGTCGATGATATTATCCCCGCGGAGGACACAAGAAAGCGTGTGATCGCCGCGTTTGAGATGTTATTCACAAAGAGAGAGGATCGTCCGGCCAAGAAGCATGGCACGATCTGAGCGAGGTGACAGGCGTATGA
>CANQBX010000044.1 GCA_947589095.1 uncultured Lachnospiraceae bacterium | reverse complement strand
GAAAACGGCTGCAGCCCGCATTATTACTGGGTTTGTAGCCGTTTTTGATTTCCATAAGTGTCAAACTCGGGATTATACCATACTATCCCCATATTATCCAAACATATTTTTCTGTCCCCTTCATCCTGCATTTATTCCGGTGAATTTTAGAACGAATTTTACAGCGCCCTGCACCTTGCATTTCACACCCCGGCATGGTATCATAGTAAAGTACCATTCTAACCGTAATGATGCAAATGACCAGGCTGCAAGGAGATCCCGTATGCGCGGAAAAACCGTTCTGGTGACCGGCGCTTCCCGGGGGATCGGGAAGGCTGTCGCCCTGCGATTCGCAAAAGAACATAACAATCTGGCGATCAGCTGTCTGAAGAATACCGAGCGGCTGGCGGAGACGAAAGCGGAAGCCGAGAAGCTGCAGAGCACCTGCCTCGCCTACACCGGCGACATGGGCGACATGGACTGCTGCCGGGAGTTCTTCTCCCTCGCCGAACGGCGCTTCGGCCATATCGATATCCTGATCAATAACGCGGGCATTTCCTATATCGGCCTGCTGCAGGATATGAGCTGCGGGGACTGGGACCGGATCATACGGACCAATCTGACCGCCGCGTTCAACTTAAGCAAGCTGGTCATTCCCGGCATGGTCGCGCGCCAGGCCGGACATATCATTAACATATCCTCCGTGTGGGGCAGTGTCGGCGCGTCCTGCGAGACCGCCTACTCCGCGGCGAAGGGCGCGCTGAACGCCTTTACCCGGGCCCTGGCCAAGGAGCTGGCTCCCAGCCATGTGCAGGTCAACGCCGTCGCCTGCGGCGCCATCGACACGGAGATGAATCATTTTCTGACACCGGAAGAACTCGCTGCGCTGACCGATCAGATTCCCGCCGGACGTCTGGGGACGCCGGAGGAAGCGGCTGATCTGGTCTGGCAGCTGACACAGTCGAATGCCTATCTGACCGGGCAGGTCATAGGTCTGGATGGAGGTTGGATCTGATGCCCACAACATATGCGCACTACCGTTTCGGAACCGAAGTTTACAAAAGTCTCCCCCGCGACCTGCGGGAAAGCATCCGTCCCTACATAGGGCTTTACTGTATCGGGCTCCATGGCCCGGACGTTCTCTTCTACTACAAGGCCCTGAAGAAGAATTCCGTCAGCGAGACCGGATTCGCCATGCATGCCCGGCCCGGCTTCGAATTCTTCGAGCGTGCGGAGGATATTCTCCGCGCGGTCCCGTCGGTGGACATCGCCCCGTCCATGGCGTATCTCTATGGCTTTCTGTGCCATTTCGCCCTGGACAGCACCTGCCACCCCTACGTGGAACAGACGGCGCGCGAAGTTCCTCTCACCCACAACGCCATTGAATCCGAATTCGACCGGATCCTGATGGAAGCGGACGGCTACGATCCGCTGCGCTTCCGTCCGATCCGGCATCTGAAGGCCACCCGTTTTAACGCCCGGATCATCGCCGCGTTCTTCCCGGAGATCTCCAGGCGCCAGATCCTTCACGCGATCCGCTCCCAGCGGACCGATCTGAAGCTGCTGGCCCCGAAGGGAGCGCTGAAGCGGCGGATCCTCATGTTTCTGATGCGGCTGGTTCACTGCCCGAGAAGTATCCATGATATGGTCATCACACCCCAGCCGCTGCCCGGAAGCACGCCGATCTGCGCAGAGATGCTGCGTCTCTATGAGACCGCTGTTCCCTTCGCCGCGGAGCTGATTCGGAATTTCCAGGCGTATACGGAAGGGACGACGCCGCTGGACGCGCGGCTGGACCATACGTTCGGCGAAAATTGATGCGCAATCTGTGTTGTCCATGCCGTCGCAGAAAGTATGCCGGACATATTTCGATTCCCGGCGGCGCGAAAAACGTGTCACCCAGCGGATTCCGAGCTTTCACCCGTTGGAAACGCGCGTCGCCAGGAACGCTGCAATACAAGAAGAGCGTCACTGGCGCCCTGCTCGCATGAAAATGAAAAGCGTCACAAGACATTCTTAACCGAATATCCTGTGACGCTTATTTTTCGCAATGATACCCTTTTTCTTATTCCACCGTCACCGACTTCGCCAGATTCCGCGGCTTATCCACGTCCAGGCCCTTGCCCAGAGCCACATAGTAAGCCAGAAGCTGGAGCGGCACCACCGTAAGGCTGGCCGCGAAGCACTCCATCGTCTTCGGCACATAGATCGTGTAATTCGCCACGTCTTCCATGCTGTAGTTCCCGTAACTGGTCACGCCCAGCACATAGGCCCCGCGGCTCTTCACTTCCACCATGTTGCTGATCAATTTCTCAAAAAGGCTCTTCTGTGTCGCCACGCCGACCACCAGGATCCCATCCTCGATCAGCGAGATCGTCCCGTGCTTCAGTTCGCCCGCCGCATACGCCTCCGAATGGATATACGAGATCTCCTTCAGCTTCAGCGATCCTTCCAGCGAGGAAGCGTAATCCAGCCCCCTTCCGATGAAGAAAATGTCCTTGCTGTGGGAGAATTTGTTGGCAAACCACTGGATCCGCTCCTTCTCCTCCAGGATCCTCTCGATCTTCTCCGGCAGCCGCAGCAGTTCCGCGGTCATCTCTTTCTCAGCGGCCTCGCCGATCACGCCCTTCGCCCTTCCCAGTCCGATGGCCAGCAGATACACCGCTGCCAGCTGGGTGCTGTAAGCCTTCGTCGTCGCCACCGAGATCTCCGGCCCGGCCCAGGTATAGAATACGCTGTCCGCCTCCCGCGCGATAGAGCTTCCCACCACATTTACAATGCCGAGCACCCGGTATCCCAGCTTCTTCGCCTCCCGGAGGGCCGCCAGAGAATCCGCCGTCTCGCCCGACTGGCTGACCACGACCACAAGCGTATCCTTCTCCATCACCGGGTTCCGGTAGCGGAACTCGCTGGCCAGATCCACATCCACCGGCACCCTGGCCGTCTGCTCCACCATGTATTTGGCGGTCATGCACACATGATAGGCCGAACCGCAGGCCACCATCTGGATCCGGGAGACCTTCGCCAGTTCCTCCCGGCTCATGCCCAGCTCTTCCAGATTCACATGGCCCTCGCTGATCCGCGGGCTTACCGTGTCCCGCACCGCCTTGGGCTGCTCGTAGATCTCCTTCAGCATAAAATGGGCGAATCCGCCCTTCTCCGCCGCCTCCGTGTCCCAGTTGATCGCGGAAAATGTCTCCTCGACCTCTTCCTGATCCACATTATAGAAATGAATCTCCGCCGCCGTCAGCTTCACGATCTCCAGATTCGGAATGAAGCATACATCCCTGGTGTATTTGAGGATCGCCGGCACATCCGACGCGATGAAATTCCCCTGGTCCGACCGTCCCACGATCAGCGGACTGTCTTTACGCACCGCATATATCTCGCCGGGACGGTCCGCGAAAAGGATGCCCAGCGCATAGGAACCGCGGACGCGGAACATCACCTTGCTGATGGCCTCGATCGGGTTACCGGCGTAGTATTTGTCGAGAAGATGGGCCACGGACTCCGTGTCCGTCTCCGATAGAAAGGAAAAACCTTCCTTCGTAAGCCTGTCGCGGATCTCCTGATAGTTCTCAATGATGCCGTTATGCACCACCGCCACCCGCTTGTTCTTCGCGTAGTGAGGGTGGGAATTGACTACGGATGGCTCTCCGTGGGTCGCCCAACGGGTGTGTCCGATGCCGCAGGTACCGGGCACCGACCGGCCGTCGTCCGTCATCTCGCGCAGAACCTTTAAACGGCCCTTCGCCTTGACGATCTCGATGGATGGCTCGGTGCTGCCCGCGCCGGAGCCTTCCGGCCGTTCCCCCTGTGCTTCCGGCCGCGCTGCTCCGGCGGTCTGCCGGCTGCCGCTCTGCGCTCCGCGCGCCGCGCCGCCGTACCCTGCCGCGCCCTCCTGCGCCACTGCGATCCCCGCCGAGTCATAGCCGCGGTATTCCAGCTTCTCCAGTCCGTCAAGCAGGATCGGCGCCGCCTGCTGCCTGCCTGTGAATCCTACGATCCCGCACATGCGCTACGCCTCCCGATGACCTCTTTCAATGATCGTGTTCACCACGCTGTCCACATATTCCCGGCATGTCTCCAGGCTGCCGGCTTCCACCATAACGCGTACGACCGGCTCCGTGCCGCTCTCCCGCACCAGGATCCGTCCGTCGTCTCCCAGAGCCTCGGCCACCCGATCCACGGCCGCCTGTACCGCCGCGTCCTCCCGGGCCGCTTTCTTATCCTTCACGCGCACATTTTCAAGCACCTGGGGATAGGCGACCATGGGCGCTCCCAGCTCGCTTAACGTCTGCTTCTTCTCCAGCATAACCTCCATCATCTTGATCGCCGTCAGGATGCCGTCGCCGGTGGTGGCGTATTTACGGAAAATGATATGGCCGGACTGCTCGCCGCCGATCCGGTAGTTGTTGGAAACCATATTTTCATAAACATATTTATCGCCCACGGCGGTCTTCTCATACTCGATGCCCACCGCGTCGAGGGCTTTATACAGCCCGAAATTGGACATGACCGTGGTGACGATCTTATTGCCCAGAAGCTCGCCCTGCTCCTTCATATAGCAGCCGTAAATGTAAAGGATCTTATCGCCGTCCACTACATCGCCGTTCTCATCCACGCACAGGCACCGGTCCGCGTCGCCGTCAAAGGCGAAGCCCACATCCAGGTTATTCTCCTTCACGAATTTCTGGAGGTTCGCGATATGGGTGGAGCCGCAGTCCGCGTTGATATTCTGGCCGTCCGGTTTGTTCCCGATCACATAGGTCTTGGCTCCCAGCGCGTCGAACACGCTCTTGGCGATCATCCAGGCGCTTCCGTTGGCGCAGTCCAGTCCCACCCGTTTCCCGGAATAGGAACGGGTCGCCAGCGAGATCAGATAGCCGATGTAACGGTTCCGTCCGATGGCGTAATCCACAGTCTGGCCGATCTTCTCACGGGTGGCGTAGGGAATCTCCCCGGAGTAACCGTCCAGATAGGCCTCCACCTTCATGATGGTATCTTCGTCCATCTTCTCGCCGTAGTAGTTGATCAGCTTGATCCCGTTATCATAATACGGATTATGGCTGGCGGAGATCATGATTCCGCCGTCGAAATCCTCCGTACGCACCACGTAGGATACGCTGGGCGTAGTCGTAACATGCAGCAGGTAGGCGTCCGCTCCTGAAGCCGTAAGTCCGGCCGCCAGCGCATACTCAAACATGTAGGAGGACCGGCGGGTATCCTTGCCGATGACCACCTTCGCCGGTCCGTTCGCTCTCTTCTGACCGTAATACCAGCCGAGAAACCGCCCGATCTTATAGGCGTGCTCCACATTCAGCCCTACGTTGGCTTCCCCCCGAAAACCGTCCGTACCAAAATATTTCGCCATGTTCTTATCCTCCGATTTTTATTTCTTATTTCCAGCATATGCCCTTCGCAGGCAGCCGCCTACTTCTCCCGCGCCGCCGAGACCGTCTCTCCGATAAAGAAGAGCACCGCGCCAAGCAGAATGCAGAAGTCCCCGATATTGAAGATCACCTTTTTGAGCCGCGGCAGGCGGACATTGAGATAATCCACCACATAACCGCGGACGAACCGGTCGTACAGATTGCTTACCGCGCCGCCGATGGTCAGCGCAAGCCCCAGCTTCTGCGGACGGTTCCCCTTTCGCGGAAAAAGCCACAGGAAAATCCCGGCCGCCCCGCTCGCCACCGCCAGCGGGATCTCCCGCACCAGCTGCGGGAAACGCGCCAGCCGCCCGAAAGGCAGGCCCGGATTATGGGTCTTAAAAATCGTCACAAGACCGCCGCAGCCCTCCAGCTCTCTCGGAAACGCATTATCGTCCGTACTCTCGATCATGTCCTTAATGCCCAGATCGACCGCAATAACCGCGGCGATCAGAATCAGCAGCAGCATAGTCAAATTCTCCTTTCCGGATTTAAAGTCCTAAATCTGTGTACCATCATACACCAAATATCTTTTTCCGTCCAGTCAGGAATCATGCATTCATAGAAATTTAAGAAGCTGCTTCGGCTGAACCGTTCCGCGGCGCGCAGCATATGATATACGGAAAAAGCCGCCGGGAGGACACCCATGACCGACTGTGCGGGCAATCCTGCCCGGGAGGATTACGCCGATTTCATCTACCGCCACGGCAACAGCAGCCCATCGGCCCTGAGCCGGCTTGCGGAAAACGGCTGCTTCAGCTATGTCAATCAGGAGTTTGCCGTTCTGCACGTCCCTTTAAGTGAGATTGCGCCCATTTCCCCGCAAAACTATCCATATTCCGCGATTCCCAAGCTTTACGCTCTCCTTGACAGCACCGGCGTCGAAGCCGCGGGCATCCTGCCCGCCTTCCGCCAGCCGTCCCTCAACACCCGCGGCAGGGACGTGATCATCGGCCTCATCGACACCGGCATCGACTACCGGAACCCGCTGTTTCAGAATGACGACGGCAGCACCCGTATCCTGGGCATCTGGGACCAGACGCTGGAAGGCGGCGGCTTCGAGGCCGCAGGCTCCGGCGGCTTCCCCTACCGCTTTCTCTACGGCCGGGAATTCCTGCAGCCCGCCATCGATGAGGCACTCCGCTCCGAAGATCCTCTGTCCGTGGTTCCTTCCGTGGATGAGGAGGGCCACGGCACGTTCCTGGCCGGCGCCGCCGCCGGCGGCGAGATCCCGGATATGAATTTCATCGGAGCCGCTCCGTCCTGCCGCCTGGGTATAGTCAAGCTGAAGCCGGCCAAACAGTATCTGCGGGATTATTACCGCATCCGCAGAGACGCGGCGGCCTATCAGAGCAGCGATATCATGATGGGCGTTACCTGGCTTATGACCCTGGCATACCGCTTCCGTATGCCGCTCGTGATCTGCTTAAGCCTCGGAAGCAACCAGGGCGGTCACGACGGTTCCTCCCCGCTGGCCCAGATCCTCAACCGTCTGCAGATCTTTCTCGGGGTCTCCGCCGTCTGCGCCGCCGGCAACGAGACTGGACGGCAGCACCATTATATCGGCCGGATCCCCGAAGGCACCGCCTACGACGAAGTGGAACTCCGCGCGGGAGAAAATGAACGCGGCTTCGATGTGGAGCTGTGGGCAGACCAGCCGGAGGTATATACCGTCGGACTCGTCTCCCCCACCGGCGAAGCCATCGACCGGATCCCTCTGCGGTCCGGCGAGGTGGAAACCGTGCGCTTTCCCATCGACCAGACCACCGTGACCGTCTCCTACGAGACCATTCCCGGCGGCCAGAGCAGCTTCCTGGCCCTGCTGCGCTTCACGGATCCGTCGCCCGGTATCTGGCGCATCCGGGTCTATCCCACAGTCAGGATCACCGGCGTCTATCATATGTGGCTTCCGGTACATGGATTTATCCGGGAGGACACCGTATTTCTCCGGTCGGATCCTTTTACCACGGTTACCTCGCCGGCGAACTCGTCCTTCGCCATTACCGCCGGCGCCTACAATCATCTGAACGAAAGCCTGTATATCCACTCCGGCCGCGGCTACACCCGCGACGGACGGATCAAGCCGGATCTTGCCGCCCCCGGCGTAAATATCTACGGTCCGGGAAGCTCTCCGGCGTCCGGCATCTACCCCATGATCCGCATGACCGGCACTTCCGTATCCGCCGCCCTCACCGCCGGCGCCGTGGCGGATCTGTATTCCTGGGGATACGTAAACGGCAACGACCCCTACATCAGCAATAATACCGTAAAGGCCTATCTGACCCGCGGCGCAAAAAGAAATCCAAGCTACACATATCCCAGCCACGAGTGGGGATATGGTACCCTGGATCTATATCAGTCGTTATTGTCGCTGAGGAATTGAACCCGGACACGCGCCAGAATCTGCCGGCATGCCCCGGCGCCGCGCGGACGCGGATCCTTTCAGCCCCGCATCTCGATCCGCGGACCGCCGCTCTTCTCCAGATAGCTGCGGGTGATGACCACAGTTCCGATATTCGGATCCTTGGGCACCTCGAACATGATATCCAGCATGAATTCTTCCATGATGGCCCGCAGCGCCCTGGCTCCGGTCTCCCGCTTTATGGCCTCGGCCGCGATCCACTCCAGCGCGTCGTCCTCGAAGACCAGTTTCACTTCGTCCAGCGCCAGGAGCTTTATGTACTGCTTCAGAATCGCATTCTTCGGCTCCTTTAATATTTTCACCAGCATCGGCTCCGTCAGTTTCCGAAGCGTCACCAGGATCGGAAGACGGCCCAGGAATTCCGGGATCATCCCGAACGCCCGAAGGTCCGCGTTGGTCGCGTGGCTTAAGATATCCGGGTCATCGTCATACCGGTCCCGAAGCTCTGCACGGTAGCCGATAGAGGATGTCTTATTCAGCCGTTCCTTCACGATCCGCTCCAGATCCGGGAACGCGCCGCCGCAGATGAACAGAATCTGATCCGTATTCACCGTAGCCATGGGTGAAAGGGCGTTCTTCTGGTTCGTCCCCACCGGTACCTCCACCATACTGCCCTCCAGAAGCTTTAAAAGCTCCTGCTGCACCGATTCGCCGCTGACGTCACGGCTGTTCATATCCTTCTTTTTCGCGATCTTGTCGATCTCGTCGATGAAGACGATTCCGTGTTCCGCCCGCTCCACGTCATTGTCAGCCGCCGCCAGCAGCTTGGAGATCACGCTTTCGATATCGTCGCCGATGTACCCGGCCTCCGTAAGCGAAGTCGCGTCGGCGATTGCCAGAGGCACATCCAGAAGCCTTGCCAGCGTCTTCACCAGATAGGTCTTGCCGCTTCCCGTAGGTCCGATCATCAGGATATTGGACTTCTCAATGATCACGTCGTCCGCGGCGGCGGACGCATTCTCCTCCGCCTGACGGGACTGCTCGGCGAATACACGTTTATAATGGTTATAGACCGCCACGGAGATCACCTTTTTGGCCTGCTCCTGCCCGATCACATACTGATCCAGGCTGGCCTTGATTCTATGGGGCGCGGGAATATCCCGGATATCGAACGCCGGCTGCTCCTTCGGGGTCTTTTTCTTTATCCTCTGCTTCTGCGGAATCTCAGGCTGAGGAATGTTCAGCTTGGAGATATCGCTCAGGTTCATATTCATAAACGGCATGTTCTGGATCTTGGAGAAATCAAAGCCGTTCTGCAGTACCGTATCGAATGCCTTCTGCATACAGTCATGGCAGAGGCACATGCCGCCCGGCAAATTGATCATGGGCCCGGCTTTGCTCTCGGTCCGCCGGCAGGAATAGCAGATCTTCTCATACGCGTCGTTGTCATCTCCGCGCCCGCCGCCATTGCCGCTCTGTCCGTTTTCCGCTTTTGTCTCTTCCGTGATATTCGCATCTTTTTCGTCCACTCGTATTCTCCTGTTCTTACCGGCCGATTATTTCCCGCCCCGCAGTGCTGCAGCTTCGCAATAACTCAAAATCAGGCTTCGGCAGCAGACCGAAGCCCTGATCTGTTCGTATTTCTATGCAGGCAGGGCGCCAGTGGCACCCCGCTCGTATTTATTTCCTTCCGGCGCCATCACCGGACGCTTAGTCCGCGCTTACCTGTCCTCCAAGCGTAATGGTAATCGTGCGTTCCACATATTCGCCGTCGACCAGAGACTGGACGACCATCTCTACCGTTTCGCCTTTCTTATAGTACTGCAGCAGAGACTGCAGGCTTGCCATGGTCTTCACCATCTGGCCGTCAAATTTCGTGATGACGTCCTTCTCATGAAGATCCGTCTTCTCCGCGGCGCCGCCTTCCACGATCCGGTAGACATAAACGCCGGCCGGCATATCCAGCTGCTGCTGCATCGTATCGTCCACCGTCACGCCCTGAATTCCAAGGTACCCTGCCTCGTCCTCCTTCACCGTTTCACCGCTGCGGCGGACCATCAGGGAATCCAGGATCTCCTGCGCCTGGGAAATGGGGATCGCAAAGCCCATGCCTTCCACATCCGTATCCGAATACTTGGCTTCATTGATGCCGATGACCTCTCCCTGCATATTCAGCAGCGCGCCGCCGCTGTTGCCGGGATTGATCGCCGCGTCGGTCTGGATCAGATGCTTGCTGTTGCCGTCCGTCTTCACCTCCCGGTTCAGCGCACTTACATACCCTACTGTCACTGCCTGCCCGTATCCGAGAGCGTTGCCGATGGCAATCACGCCCTGGCCGATCTTAAGCTCCTCGGAATCGCCCAGCTGAGCGATCGAGATCTTATTCATCGTTTCCGCCGGAATGCTGTCAAGCGGCACCGCCACGATCGCCAGGTCGCTCTCCGAATCCGTTCCCTTGACCGACGCTTCCAGCTCTGTATCGTCGATAAATACGACCGAAAGTTCATTCGCGTCTTCCACCACATGATTGTTGGTGGCGATCAGAAGCTCCGTATCGTTCTGCCCTACAATGATACCCGACCCGGCGCTGGGTACCTCATAGGTCTGGGGTCTCCCGAACCACGGGTTCACGCTCTGATAGAGCATCGTGTTATTGATCGCCACTACCGAAGGCATCGCGTTCTCCACGATACCCGATACATCCATGGCCGTCGCGCCGGTCTTGTCGGCGTCCAGATTCAGACGTCCCACAATCTTATCCAGTTCCTCATCGGACAGGCTCACCTGTTCCTGCTGCTGGCTGACGCTCGGAGCCGGCGTGGTCTCCTCCTGCATGGAGTCTGCCAGCATATTCACGCCTACCATCGTGCCCCCGGCTACGAACCCGAATACCAAAGCCGCTGCCACAAGGCCGGCCGCCTTCTTAAACCGTCCGGGCTTCCTGTCCTTCTTCTTCGGCGTCTGCTTCGGCTGATAGGTCTGCCCGTTCATCTGGGAGTAATAACCCTGCTGGCCGGAGCCGGTCTGACTCTGGTAACCGGTGCCGCTCTGGCTCTGATTACCGGAACTGGTCTGACCCTGATAACCGGAGCCGCTCTGACTCTGATAACCATAGCCGCTCTGACCCTGATAACCGGAGCCGCTCTGACTCTGATAACCATAACCGCTCTGGTTCTGATAACCGGTGCCGCTCTGCCCCTGGTAACCATAGCTGCCGGTCTGGCGGTTCTCATCCGCCGGCTGGGATGACTGCCGGCTCCCCTCCGCCGCGGTCTCCGCCTGGGCGCTGTTTGAGGACTGCTCCTGCTCCTGATCTATATTCCTGTTTTCTTCATCGTACATAATTGACAACCCCTTTCCAGTTGACACTGTGTTTATTTCTTTCGATGGTCTAACTATAGCAGTCTTTTGTGTCCAATCTGTGAAAGAAAAACAATAAAATTGTGAAAACGGGTGTCAGACAGTCATTAATCTCCGGTCGCAAACGGCCCGCTCTCCGAGCCTTCTCCCGGTCCCGTGATAACGCCGGTATCCGTATCGCTTCCGCCCGCTGCGCCCAGCGGACCGCCTCCTCCGGCAGGACCTGTCTGCCCTTCCGGGCTGCCCGAAGTCGTACCGATGCCCGGCCCTGCGTTCTCTCCCGGAGTTGTTCCGATACCCGGCCCCGCGTTCCCTTCCGGCGTCACGCTGTCTCCGGGGGTTATGCTTCCTCCCGGCGCTGTCGCCCCTCCGGGGCCTCCCACGCCGTTATTATTCTCCGAACCGGCCGGCGCGGAGGTCGGTCCCCCGACTGTTCCGGGCCCGATCCCGGGGCCGGATTCTTCCGGTATAAACGGAGTCGTTCCCTGGGACGCGCTGCCTCCCGGTGTCTGTCCGCCGGGATATGCGGGCGTCAAGCCGGTATGCGGATCCGTAGGTCCGTAAGCGCCGTCGGAAGGATTCGTATTATCAGGCTCAGGTCCGTCGATCAGCTCGCCGTTCTCATCCGTCTCTCCGATGCCCGGAACCGGAACGACAAATACGCCGTTCTCATCCGTTTCCGGCACTTCCGACGACTCTTCCGCCGCGCTCTCTTCCGGTTCGGTTTCGGGCTGGGAAGCCGCCGTCGTCGAAGCCGGTTTGCTCTGCACCGCGTAAACGCCTGAATCAGAAGATATCTTCTGGCTGATATTCTTTACGGCAGACGACGGCTCGTAGCCCTCGTCCCCGAACAGAAACTGGTGAAGCTCGCTTACATTCGATTCAAGCGACTGCGGAATGATGCAGGCTCCCCGGGCCTTTCCCATATTCGCTTCGCTTCTCTCGAAGGGGAAACCGGCCGTTTCCCCGATGTGGTATTTGGTCATATTCAGCGCGGCGTTGGTCAGATCCACAAAATCCAGATTCGTCATGACCTCCTGCAGGCACACCGTAAGAATATTATTAAGAACCCCGTAATCCGCTTTCTTGGCCTTGGCAAAGGCGGCTTCTATAACCTTCTTCTGCCTCTCCACGCGCTGGTAATCGCTGTCCATCAGGCGCAGACGTCCGTAGGCTACAGCCTGGATCCCGTCCAGATGGTTCATGCCCGCGCTCTTTAAGTGTACGGACGCCACTCCGGTCTCCTGCACGGTCTCCGTAATAAACGCGTTGATATACTTAAATTCCGGCTTGGTGATCTCCATATCCACGCCGCCCAGAATATTGATTCCGTCCGCCACTGCTTTCCAGTTGAAAATAATATACTCTGTAATATTCAGATCCAGATTCTCATTCAGCATCTTCAGCGCCTGCTCCGGACCGCCTTCCGAGTACGCGTAATTAAATTTGCGGTAAGTCCCCTTATCGTTGACCTTAAGATACGTGTCGCGGTAGACGGAGACCAGCCGGATCTCGCCGGTATCCTGGTTGATGCACGCGATCATATTCACATCGGAGGAATTGCCGCGGGCGCTGGAGGTTCCGGTTCCGGAATCCACGCCGAAGATCGCGATCATCCAATACCCCTGCATCTTGTTGATCGATTCCAGAGAAATATTCGTATTCTCCACATTTTCCTTATTAACATTCGGCTTCGGCATTAAATTCCACAGCCGGCTCATATACGCATAGGAAAAAATCCCCGTCAGAACAATGCACTCGGCTATTATCATCGCAATGATGCGCCTTCTGCGCTTTTTCTTCCGGTCCAGCTCCAGACGTATCCGGGCCACCCGGTCGCTGAACGATTCCTCCTTCGCCGGCATCCGGCGCGGCCGCTCATTCCGTCCTTCCGTTCCCCGGCGGCTCTCCGGGCCCCGAACCGGCACATCTAAATCATCATCATAATCAAAACTCATAGTCCAACCTCGTCTCTCCCGTTCAAGCCGGCTTCCTAATATGCATTCTCATTGATGAAGCCTTTAAAAATCGTCAGAAATATGATCTTAAAATCCAGTCCCAACGTCCAGTTCTCAATATAGTACAGATCGCATTCGATCCGTTTCGTGATGGAGGTATCCCCCCTGTATCCGTTGATCTGCGCCCATCCGGTCATTCCGGGACGCACCTGATGCTTGATCATATACCTCGGTATCTCTTCTTTAAATCTTTCCACAAAAAATGGCCGTTCCGGCCGGGGGCCTACCAGACTCATCTCGCCCTTCAGAACATTAACGAACTGCGGTATCTCGTCAATACTGAATTTCCGTATGAAATGCCCGAAGGGCGTCACGCGCGGATCGTGCGGAGTCGTCCATTTATCCTTCTCATCCGCCGGCTTCTGCACGTCCATGGAACGGAATTTGTACATCTGGAACGAACGGTTGTGAAGTCCCACCCGCTCCTGCTTAAAGATCAGGGGACCCGGAGACGTGATCTTGATCACCGCCGCGGTTATCAGCATGACCGGAGAGAAAATGATAAGACCCGCCACGGCGCCGGCGATATCCACCGCTCTTTTTACCAGCCTGTTGAAGGTGGAATTAAGCGGCACATGGCGGATATTGATGACCGGAAGCCCCTGCAGATCCTCCGTATACGGCCTGGTAGGGATCACATTGTTATAATCCGGAATAAACATGGTGTGTACGCCGGACTTCTCACAGGCGGCCACGATCGCCTCCAGATGCCCGTATTCGTCCAGTCCCAGGGTGATGGCGATATCGTCCAGGGTATTCTGTTCCAGAATCGAGTCCAGGCCGCCGATCGTCCCGATGACCTCCACTCCCCTGTACTCCTTCCCCGCCGGCTCCCTGTCGTCCAGTATCCCCTCGACCTGGTATCCCCACTCCGGATTCGCCTTCATCCGGTCGATCAGGCTCTCCGCGGCCCTGCTGTAACCGATAAGCAGGATGTGCTTCTGATTGTACCCCTTCGCCCGCATGGTGCGCAGAAGCACACGGATCCCCGCACGCTCCGCGCATCCCGTCACGATATTAATGGCGAAGAAATAAAATACCATCCGTGTCGAGAATTCCTGCAGGAACGGGTTCTTGCGAAGCAGAAAATATACTACCGCCAGGATCATCAGCCCGAACAGGTTCGCCTTGCATATATTCGCAACCTCGAACCGCTTCGACCGGATCCGCTTCGGCTCGTATAAATGAAAACATGTATATAAAATCAGATACAGCGGAATAATGACAACCAGCGCCGAAAAATAATACCGCGGCGAAAGCAGCCCCCGGTCCGGAGCAAAGAACCCGGTCCGAAGCACCAGCACTCCCCACGCCAGTACATAGGACAAAGCCATCACAACCGCGTCCAGAAAAACATGCAGCCGGTTCAGCATCTGCTGATTATTCTTTATCATAAGCGTTCACCCTGAAATAATGTGGTGCCGTAACGCATACATTATACACGAAATCACGTCCTGTGGTATTAAAATTCTCTTAATTTTTGGTAACATTTGGCCCCGTGCGAAACAGCTTTCCAAGCTGCCGCATGGAAAACTCCCAGACATAGAGCGCGCTTCCCGCGATCAGCTCCCACTCGACCGCCAGATAATTTCCCATAAATTCCGGCCGGAACGGAACCTTCCTGCAGCGGCCGGCCGTCGCGATTCCTTCCTTAAGCCCCCCAATGTACTCCTTCCCGAAGCCGATCCGGCGGAAAAACATATATTTCAGAACGATTCCGGCGGCTATCATCGGGGAATTGACAAGCAGCTGCCCCAGAGGCATATTCTTGTAATTCAGATATACGCTGTTGCGGGCCGCCAGCCGCACCTTGAACGGATTATACCGGGAGCCGCTGGTTCCGCTCCCGACGTGGTAAACCACCGCCTTCGGACAATAGCGGATGTGATAGCCGCAGATCTTCGCGCGGAAGGAGACGTCCATATCCTCCAGATACGCGAAATGCATCTCATCAAAAAGGCCGATCCTGTCAAATACATCCCTCCGGTAGATGGCGGCGCCCGCACAGGCGGAAAAGACCTCCATGGGACGGTTGTAGCCCCTGCTGCTTCGCCCGACGCCCCGCTGATACGCCCAGCCCATCAGACTGTACATATCTCCTGCGTCGTCCATCCGCTCCCGGTGGTACATCTGGATCATCTTGCTGCTGACCGCGAATATTCGTTCCGAACGGCTGACCGCGGCGAGAAGCTCTCCCACAAAATCCGGATCCGCCTCGGTATCGTTGTTGAGCAGGAGTACATACGGCGTTTTCGCCGCACGGATACCCGCGTTGACCGCCCCTGAAAAGCCGGTGTTTTCCTGCAGGAATATCGCCGGGATCCCCTGCGATCTCAGCCATTCCGCGCTTCCGTCGGTGGATCCGTTGTCGACTACCAGCACCTCAAAACTCCGGCACCTCTGCCGTTTGAGCGCATCCATGCAGATGCCCATAAACGGAAGTCCGTTATAGTTGGGAATAATGACGGTTACCTGTTTCTCTGACATATCTGTTCTCTCCCTTTTCCGGCCCTGACAGCCTCACGGGCCGTCCTGTGTCTCCTCCATGAGACGCTTTATCTCCTCCGGCATCGGATACGGTTCCCCGATCTTCTCCTTCAGAAGATCCCGCAGCGCGAAATTCGACTTACGCAGGGTCAGGTTCGGATTATAATAAGGATCCCCATCCCGCAGGATATCGGGCCATTTCTTCGCAAATCTCGCCACCTCGCGGTTGAAGCGGGCCACCTTCTCCGGCGTATCCTCAAGCCCCCTGGACTTGGATTCATAATGGTACAGCGTGGCAAAGGGCGCATAGACGATCCGTTTTCCCAGGCCGCGCACCTTCATGCAGTAATCGATGTCGTTGAAGGCCACCGCAAGATCCTCGGAAAAGCCTCCCGCCTCGTCGAAGACAGACCGTTTGCTCATCATGCAGGCGGCTGTAACCGCGCTGTAATCCTGCGCGCACATGGCCCGGTGGAAATAGCTGTTCTCCGCTTCATGGAGCCCGATAAACGTATGTCCGGCAATGCCGCCGAACCCCACAACAACCCCCGCGTGCTGGATCGTACCGTCCTGATACAGGAGTCTGGCCCCGACGGCCCCGACATCGTCTCTCTGGCAGAAGCCCAGCATCTCCTCAATAAAATTCTCCGCGATGGGTTCGATATCATTGTTGGAAAACAGCAGATACTCCCCATGGGAATGCTTCACGCCGAAATTATTAATGGCGGAATAATTAAACTCCCTTTCCCAGCGCACAACATGAACCTGGGGAAACTCCTTCTGTATCCTGTCATAATAGGCAAAGGTCTCCGGATCCGTGCTGTTGTTCTCAACTACGATGAACTCCAGATTCCCGTAGGTACATTTTGTGATTACCGAACGGAGATACAGATCCAGATCCGCGCTGTGGTCTTTGTTCGGGATGATCACCGATACCAGCGGCTCGCCCTGAAGCGTAAACTTTGTATGGTAGATCCCGTAGTCTACGCCCTTCTCCACCTTCTCCGCGGCAATGCCCATCCGCCTGTAATGATCCATGATCGCGCGGGATCCGGCTTCAAAGGCGTACAGCTTGCTCTGGGGATTGCTGGCCGTGGAGCCCTGGTGACAGCGCCAGTGGTATAATACCTTCGGAATATGGAAGATTCCCTCAGCCGCCTCCGTACACCGGAAGATCAGATCGTAATCCTGCGCGCCGTCATATTCCCCGCGGAAACCTCCCACCCGCTCCATCAGTTCCCGTTTCACCACGAACTGATGGCAGATATAATTCACGCTGCAGAGCAGATCCGGATTAAAATCAGGCTTGAAATGCGGATCAAAAAGCGCCCCTCCGTCCATGTCCATCTTATCCTCATCCGAATAGATCACATCGCATTCCGGATGCTCCCGAATAGCCTTCGCGATCTCATAAAGGGCATGCTCCGGCATGGCGTCGTCCTGATCCGCCAGTACGATATAATCGCCGCGGGCCTGTCCGATGGCCGCGTTGGTATTCTCCGAAATACCTCCGTTTTTCCCGAGAAGCAGGTATCGGATGCGGGCGTCCTTCTCCGCATACTCCCCCACAAGCCCCGACGCTTCCTCACCTTTCGGGCTTCCGTCGGCAATGCACAGTTCCCATTTCGAATAGGTCTGAGCCAGAATGGAATCCAGCATGACGCGCAGAAATTCCGGCGGCGCCTTATAGACCGGCATGACAATGGACAGCAGCGGTCCCCGCGACGCATCCTCCGCCCTCTGCCGTGCCAGCTCTTCCTCCGCCGGCTTCGTCAGATTATACCATTCCGCGTACTCATAGTCATTGTCAATTCCCTGCAGCTTGTGCTTCGATTTCAAAAACAGCGCCCGCAGGCCATGCTTTCTTCCGAAATCCACAGCCACACGGACTGTCTCCATATTCATCAGATCGCGGAGCTTTTCCAGCCGCTTATAAGCAACGCTGGAACGTTTCGCGATCAGCTCTTCATTGAATTTGATCCGGCTTGTTTTGTTGTCGCAGCGGATCAGCAGCCGGTAGCTGCGTCCCCTCTCATAAGGGAACTGGATGTCGAAACCGAAATCCCTGTCATAAATCTTCTTATAATAGATCTGACTTACGTCGTCTCTTCTGGTAGAAACGTATTTGATCTCCACATTTTCATGGTTTTCGTCAAGCACGCGAAACGCCGGTTTTGATTCCGGCGTCCTGCCGATGACCCAGCCGTTAATCTGGATCGAGTTCTCCCGTATCCTGACGACATCGATCTTATACTTCATATATTACCTTCCGTCCTCTTCCTGCCGGCTTTTGCATGCTCTTCCCGGACGTCCTTCTTTTTCTTTTTTTCTTTTTCCTTCGGCTTCGCTTTCTCCTCCGGGAAGTTGATCCGTTCTTCCTCCACTACCAGCGGCCGGTTCATTACCCTCTGATTAATCGACAGTACGTACTCGCCGATCATGCCGATAAAAAATATCTGCACCGATCCGAGAAACAGCATACCGATCAGCATGGGCGCCATGCCGGCCGGGAAACGGTCCCACCAGATCAGCTTCATGATCAGATAGATAACAGCCACCACGAAGCTTACCGCGCAGCTTATAGCGCCGATAAACGTCGCCAGACGGATTCCCGCCTTCGTATAGGAGGTTATGCTCAGCATGGCGGCGTCATAAAGCCGATAAAAATTATTGCTGGTCCTGCCGGCCCGCCGCTCCGGCTGTTCATAGGGAATCTCCTTCCTTTTGAACCCCAGCTCCGCGACGATGCCCCTGAGAAACGGCGTGGGATCGCCGAGTTCCTTAAGCACCCGGATAAACGCGGCGTCATAAAGGCCGAAACCGGTAAACTGCTCGATCTGCTCCACGTCGGACAGCTTTCTGATCGTCTTGTAATAGCAGCCGCGCAGCCAGTACATGAATTTATTCTCGCGGCTGGATTTCTTGATTCCGATGACGATCCTGTAGCCGTTCTCCCACTCCCTTACATACTGCGGTATCAGTTCCACCGGATCCTGGAAATCCGCCGCCAGCAGGACTGTGCAGTCGCCGCTGGTCTGCAGCATGGCGTAATAGGGGGAGTTGAACTGTCCGAAGTTCTTCGCATTAAAGATTCCGCGGACATCCGGATCCTCCGCGCAGATCTCCCGGATGATCTCTCTGGTTCTGTCCCTGGAATCGTTGTCTATGAAAATGATCTCGTACCGGTAGCCGGGAAGCTCCGCCGCGAACATCTCCCGCAGGGCATCCGCCATCGCTCTTACGTTCTCTTCCTCGTTATAGCAGGGTACAACGACGCTGACTGTCTTCATCCGTGCCTCTTTTCTCACTGACCATAACCTTGATCAGGTCCTGTGGTTTGTCCTTCATCAGATACAATGCCTCTTCGATTCTGTCCATACCGGACAGGCGGTGGGTTATCAGCCTCTCCGGCGATATTCTTCCGGCCGCGGCCATCGCCATCATCCGTTCGATCCGCACCCGGCCGCCGGCCGCCAGTTCCGTGTGAATGGTCTTGCCGGCCATCCCCCGGCCGCCCGAGAACTTGGGAAACGGGAGATTCCCCGTGCCCCCGAAATAATTTACATTCGAAACCGTTCCGATGCCGTAACGGACCATGTCTACCGCCTGGGCGAACACCTCGTCGCCGCCGCCGCAGACGATGACGCTGTCGGCTCCCCGGCCTCCGGTCCGGTCAAGCACCTGCTTTACGATATCGCCGTTATGATAATCCAGCACCTCCGTAGCGCCGAATTCCAGAGCCCGCTCCACGCAGACCGGGCGGCTCCCCACCGCCAGGATACGGGCGGCTCCCCGCAGTCCCGCACCGGCCACCGCCATCAGGCCGATGGGGCCGATTCCCAGCACAACCACCGTATCCCCGAACCTGATATCCGCGTATTCCGCGCCGGTAAAGCCGGTCGTCACTACATCTACGCACATCAGCGCCTGTTCGATGGTTACTCCCGCAGGGATCTTCGCCAGGGTGGTATCCGCATCCGGTATGGCGAACCGCTCCGCGAAAACCCCCGGCCGGCTTCGGCCCAGCCGGTGCCCCGAAAACGGTTCCGCCGCATGCTTATAATTGCCCTCCTGGATCCCCGGATCCCTCCAGTCCGGCGTGATCGCAGGCACCGCCACGATCTCCCCGGGAGTAAAATCCCGGACCAGGCTTCCGGCCCTGCATATTCTGGCCACGCATTCATGCCCAAGCACCAGATTCGGCGCTTTCCGCGAACCGCCTCCGAAGACCGTATGGACGTCCGATGAACAGGGGGCGGCCGCTACCGGCTCCAGAACAGCCCCATAGGGCGTCAGCTCCGGCTCCGGCACATCGGCCCATCCCACAACTCCCGGTTCTTTCAGTACAAACGCTTTCATGTCAGTTCCTCCAGCTTCTCGCTGCGCAGTGTCCAGATCCCCACGCCCGTCCCGAACCGCCTGCGGATCTCTCCGCGGATCTCATCCGTATACCCCGGCGCCGCGATCAGGATCACATCCGGCGGATCTTCGGCCGCCGACTGAGGCGACACGACGGGCAGATGGGAAGCGGGCGCGAAGCGCCCCTGCTTAAACGGAGCGGAATCGATGATATAAGACGCCTTCTCGCCCAGACAGGTGGTGGCCACCAGCGTAAACCCCTGATGGCTGGCCCCCCAGACCGCCAGCGTCTTCCCCTGCGCCGCACACTGCTTTGCAAGCGCAAGCATCTGGCCGCGGATCCGTTCATAGCTTGTCTTCCAGCCGGAGACATCCGCGCAAACGGCAGAAGAACCCGCAGGCTGCGTCTCATCCCCCGTGAAAGCATCGGAGGCGCCGGAAGCGGCCTTCCGCACGATCACCGCCAGCGTATCCCGGTTCACGGTCTCCTCCTCCAGCACCGCAAACCCATGGTGCTCCAGAAGATACCGCAGCGTCTCAAACGTATAGTAGGCGATATGATCCCGGATCAGCTCATAATACCCGTCATACCGCAGTATATACTCCAGACTGGGCACAGTGATCAGCCCCATGCCCGAATCCGTCAGATTATTCCGGATACAGTCCAGCATCACCCCCGGCTCCGGCTGATGCTCCAGAAAATTAAAGGAAAGGAACACGTCGTAGGGCCCCGCGTCTCCGAGCACCGTCTCCGCCGTTTCCGTAAAGCCGTCGAACACGTTCAGCCCCGCGTCTCTCGCCATACCGGCCAGCTCCTGCCTGTGCTCGATACCGTAACCCTCCACCGGGAAATTCTTCAGCATCTGAAGGAATTCCCCGCGGCCGCAGCCCACCTCAAGGAACTTCCTGCCTTCCAGACGGTAACGCCCGATCAGATGACTGTACTGACGCGCGCGCAGCTCCGCCATGGTGGTAGAATATCCGCCTGAGCGGATCACATCCCGGTAATATGCCACCGGCTCGCAGTCAAGCTGAACCAGACCGCAGGACGGACACTGATACAGAGCCAGTTCGATCCCTCGATCCTCCGCCAGATCCTCCGCCCCCGGAATATCCTGGGCTGAGGCCGGCATCCCCTCAAAACGCATCAGCGCGGTATGCGGCAGCTTCCGTCCGCACACGATACATTGCCCGCGTTTCTTTCCGTTAAGCATTCTCCGAATCCCCTCTTCAAAACCGATCGCCGGCCGCCAGCCGGTCGCGGCCGTGATCTTATCGATCGATGGACACAGGCGGGCCCCTCCCTCCGCGTTGGGCGGGACTTTACCGTAAACGCAGTTTCCCCTTCCCCCGCACAGGATACGCATCTCCTCCACATAATCCCGCAGGGGTCTGGTAGCCGTCCGGTCTCCGGCCAGATTATAGATACCGCCGGACGTATTCCCGCAAAAGGCCAGGGCCAGAAGCCCCTCCACAAGATCGTCAATATACAGATAATTCCACATCCGGGTGCCGTCGCCCAGCTCCATGGTCTGTCCCGCCGCAAACGTCCTCAGGCAGGAATTTACCAGGGACCACGCATGATCTCCCGGTCCGTACACGCTGAATATCCGCGCGTGGATATATTCCAGCTCCGACGCTCCGCTGTCTCTCCACTCTCCGGTCATCCGCATGGCGCGGCGGCAGAACTCCAGCTTCGCCCTGCCGTATTCCGACACAGGCCTGCATTCCGTCTCCTCCGTCATCTCGCCGCTGCAGATCCCGTATTCCGCCTGGGAACCGCTGAAAATGAATCGGCGGCAGCCCATCCGCCGGGCTGCGGCGAGCGCCTTTACGGAATTCTCCGCATTCTTCTGCTGCACCGCGGCGTCCTTGCGGTTCTCGCTTCCGGAACCGTCCCACCCGAAATGAAAGAAGATCCGGCAGGATCCCGGAAGAAGCCGGTCAAGCCGGTCGAACCGGTCCATATCCAGCTCGATCAGCCGAAGCCGCGGATCCTCTCCCGTTTCCCTCTTCAGCAATCCCAGATTGGCAGAACCGGGACGGACCACAGCGTATACCCGGTGCCCCATCCCAAGCAGCCGCCCGATCAGCGGGCGTGCCAGAAAGCTGGTGGCTCCCGTAACGACAATCTCCACTCGTTCGTCCCCCTTACTCCCGGATCCTGGGAATGATCATCATGGCATCCATCTCCTCATCCGGCAAAAACGGCGACAGATCCTCTAACGGCGGCGATGTCATAGTCCCGTCCGGAAGCCGCCGGCCGGCCGATTTCGGTTCAAAATTCTGATCCGTCGTAACGAATACCTCGCAGATCACCGGGCCCTTCATCGCCAGCGTCCTTTCAATCGCCGCCGCCAGCTGGCTGTTATGGCAGGCCTTCACATACGGGTATCCGTAGGCTGCCGCCAGCTTCTCCATATCCGGGAAGCTGAGATCCCCGCTGTCCTCTCCGATGCCCACAAGCGGCCCCTCGAAGAAATTCCTCTGGCTCTGGCGGATGGAATGATATCCCCCATTATTGATCAGGAATATCTTGACCGGCATCCTGTGGTGGATGATCGTCTGCAGCTCCTGCAGATTCATCTGAATGCTTCCGTCGCCGGTCAGCAGGATAATATCCTCCGGCTCATCCTCCCGGCGGAAGCGCGGGTCATAGGCCGCCATGCACGCGCCGATCGCCGCCGGAAGATCGTATCCCATGGACGCGATAGCGGAATTGGTAATGAAGCGCTGCCCCTTCCGGATCACATAGGCGTGTCCTCCGGCCACGCAGGCGGAGCCGTTGCCGACCACCGTGATCTGATTCTCCGGCAGGCGGCTGCTCAGCTCCTGAACCAGGGCGTAAACATTGGCCCTGCGGCTGTCGTCCTGTTCCATATGCTTCTTCGTCACCACCGGATATCTCTCCTTCCACATCCGGCAGGTCTCCAGCCAGCTCATGCCCTTAAGGCCCTCTCCGCCGTTAAAAACCGGCGTTCTCTCCGTAAGGAGCACTTTCTCCATCGTCTCCAGCAGATCCTTCGCGTCGGCATGAACCGGCATATCCACATGAAGGCTGGGCTTCTTCAGCTCTTCCTTATCGATATCGTTGATGATCGTATAAGCCTCCCTGGCCCAGGTCCTGTAGTTAAAACCGACCTGGCGGATGCTTAGGCGGCTTCCGACGGAAAACAGCAGATCGCTGTTCTGGACCGCGAAGTTTCCCGGCCGGTCGCCCATATTCCCGGCACGCCCCACATAGAGCGGGTCGTCCGTACACATACAATCCTGGCTGTTCCAGCCGGTCGCTACCGGAATGCCCAGAAGCCTGACCACCCGTTCAAACGCCGGATACGCCCCGGCGATGCGGATACCGTTGCCCGCATTCAGCACCGGCCGTCTGGCCTGCCGGATCCGGTCAAGGATCCTGCGGACCGTCTCCTCCGTCACCTTCGGGGGAAGCCCCTGCCCGCCGTCTCCGGCCTCATAGGCCGCCGCGTCAAAGCCCTCCAGTTCATCCGTCTCCACATAAGCCGCCTGGACGTTCAGCGGAATATCCAGCCAGGCCGGGCCGGGCCGTCCGGAATAAGCCAGATAAACAGCCTTCTCCAGACAGTACCGGATCCTCCCCGGATCGATCACCATCTCGCTGTACTTGGTCATGCATCCGACCGCCTTCGTAATGTCGAATTCCTGATCGCCCATGGCGCGGATACCGACGCCGGACCAGCGGGCTGTCGTATCATACCGCACCTGACCGGACAGCACCAGCATCGGGATCGAATCCAGCCAGCCGCCCACCACTCCGGTGATCGCGTTCGTTCCGCCCGGCCCGGTCGTCACGCAAACGGCAGCAATGGTATTATGGATCCGCGCGTAACTCTCCGCCGCCATGGCGCACGCCTGCTCGTGATGCTGATAAAGACAGTGAAGGCGCTTCTCATGTCCCAGAGAGTCGTTCAGATGCATGGCTCCGCCTCCGGTCACTGTAAACACCTGGGTGATCCCATGCTCCGGAAGCCATCCGGCGATATAGTCGGAAACCTTTATCTTCATATTCTGTACCTGCTTTCTTCAGGCGCGCCGCGCCGCAGTCAAATGCACATAACATAACAATTTTATCATACCACACTTTTGCTCTACTTAAAAGTACTTTTCTATATCGGACCGGTTCTGCCCGTTCCTGCCATGCTTTCCAGCAACACGCACTTTTCAGGGGCCGCCCGGATGGTATATAATCGGACCGTAATGCAGAACCGGATTTGAGGCTGATCAAAAAAGGAGAATCTATTTTATGAGAAATTCCATCAAATGGACGGCTGCGGTCTTCGCAGCGGCAGCATTATGCGCCGTGGCTCCCGTTTCCGCTTCCGCGGCTCTGGCGGAGAGCGCCGGCTGGACGCAGGAAAACGGAAACTGGAAATACTACGACGGCGACGGGTACGCCCTGACCGATACCTGGAAGAAGTACGGGGACGACTGGTACTACCTGGACGAAAACGGCAATATGGCAATGAACCGCCAGGTCAATGAATACTATGTGGACGCGGAAGGCAAACGCACGGCAGATAAATGGGTATCCGTCGAAAACGAAGATGTGTGGGATGAAACGGCCCCCGCGCAGTACTGGTTCTACTACGGCGCCAACGGGCAGATGGTTTCCTCCAAATTCAAGGAGATCGACGGCGTTACCTACTACTTTGACGAAGAGGGCCGTATGGCCACCGGATTAACCGAGATCGACGGAAGCACTTACTGTTTCGCCGGCAGCGGAGCCATGAAAAAGGGCTGGGTCGAGCTCCCCGCGGAAACCGACGAATTCGGCGACGCAACCGCATGGTCCTACTTCGACAGCCATGGCCGAAGGATCGAGAACCAGCTGGATAAGAAGATCGGCGGCGCCTATTACACCTTCGAGGACGGCGTTATGATCACCGGATGGTACAGGGTTCCCGCCGAAAACACCGAAGAGCAGGCGGACACAGCCACAGCCGCTTCCGCCGCACCCGCTTCCGGTTATCAGTACTATGAGGAAAGCGGAAAGCGCGCCTCCGGATGGCTCACGATCACAGGTATTCCGGGCGTCTCGGAAGAGGATGAGACCTTCCGCTTCTATTTCAAGAGCGGCGTACCGCACTACGCCTCAAACGGCGGCATCCAGGTATTCGGCATCGGTTCCGACCGCTACGCCTTCAACGGCAGGGGCGAGATGCAGACCGGCCTTACAGTCGTGACTCTTGACGACGGTTCTGCCGCCAACTATTATTTCGGAGACAACGGAGCCATGAAAACAGGCAAGCAGACCATTTTCAACGACGATACGGAGATGAACCAGATCTGGTATTTCCAGACCGACGGTTCCGCCCGCGGCCAGGGCTTCCACGGCATCCACGGAAACGCCATCTATAACCACGGCGTACGTCTGGACGCGGACAGCGACCTGCGCTATGCCCCGGTAACCTTTGAGGGACAGAACTATCTGGTCAACGCCTCCGGAACGATCCAGAAAGCCTCCTCCACATCCAGATCCACCGTGCATCCCGAACTGGGCGCCGGCTTCCGGGACGTGAGGGACGCCAACGATACCGTCTGGACCGTGGATGTAAACGGCCTCGTGCAGCAGCCCGACGTACAGTAACACGCAAAAATGCATAAATAATGACAAAACCCGTTCAAAAAGTGCCGGAATAGGAATATTCTGGCACTTTTTTGCATAAACATATGTCATAATACTGCGTATTTTGTATAATGCGGGTATTAAAATACAACTCAAAGGATAGGATGACATCATGAGAGAGCTTTCTGCTTACTTCTGCCCCAAATGCGGTCACTACGCATATTTCCAGCTTCCCAAAAACGCGGTGTGCTGCGGATGCCACATAAGCATGCGCCGCATCAACATGCCTTTTCAGCGGTTTATGGACATGGACTGCGAGGAAAGAGACCGGTATATTTCCTGCCGGATCATTGAAACAACTCCCTCGCTCGCGCACCGGATCTGCGCACCGGACAAGCTTTACGACCAGCGCCGCCTGATCGGCCGCCTGACCGAAGAATATTCAAAACTGGAAAACGAAAACCAGTCGCTGAATCAGACTGTGGACTGGATGCACAAAACCATCTGGGAGCAGCTGCGCCGCATGAAGGAGCTGGAACTTAAGGTTGAAGAACTGGAAAAGCGCAGGGAGAGATAACCGTTCTCCCCGCGCCCGCCTGCGGTTTTATTCTACGACCCGTCACCCTTCTTCCGTAACATATCTGAGAACCAGGCGATTCAACGTCACCCGCATCTGCACTACGATATTCATCAGTTTTTCGTTATCTTCCTTCAGTCTGCGATTTTCTTCCTCCAAAACAGAAATCTTTTCTTCGTCGGCCACTTGGTCCCCCCTCCTTCCTGGCTGCTTCCCAATATAAAACATTTTTCCGGGTTTGAAAAGCAAATTCGTACGCGCGATTCGACACGGATTTTATACCGCAAATTTTCATATCCCTTCCGACCACAAAATATGCTGTTCCTCCGCCGCCCCGGATACCATTTCTGGAGCTGCTTTCAGCCCGGTAAATGGCGGATTCTGTCGAAATATTTTTGGTAAGATTAATGTTCAAAAATCGTAAGATTTTATCCGTCTTTACCCCCTAGCCAAACAACAAACCATGTGGTATACTGGGCACGTAAGCAGAGAGCTGCGCGTAATACCGACAGGTATCGGGCCCGCTCTTCGGCAATCAGAACGATCAGGGGAAGGAGGCTGTGATGATGAAAAGAATACGGATCTGTGCAGTCATGATTTCCTTTCTGATGCTTCTTTCTATGTCCGTTCCGGTATACGCCGGTACCTGGACCGAACACGAGGACAAGACCTGGACCTATGTGGATGATAACGGTGAAAGCGTTACCGGTTGGATCGAAGACGGAGAGAAAACCTACTACCTGGACGAGGACGGCGTTCTTAAGACCGGCTGGTTCAAGCTGAAGGGTTCCTGGTATTATTTCGATGAGGACGGAGTCCTGGCCAGAGATCAGTGGATCGATAACTACTATGTTAACTCGGAAGGCAAGATGAAAGGAATCCGGTAAACGGAAGATCCGGATGTTTAATGGCAGAATAGGGGCAGCGCGTTACCGGCGCTCCGCCCGCACGGAATAGGACAGCCGCGGTTTCTCAGGAAGCCGCGGCTGTTTGATTATGCCGGTACGAGGGCTGACGCGCTGCCGGAATCAGAAACTGCGGATCTTATCTTCCGCATCCCCGGTGGTTTTGTCAATGGAACGGATCTCTACATAGTATCCGGATGTATCATTGATCCGCACATAGACGCGCTCGCCCAGCTTATGGCCCAGGATCGCTTTTCCGAGCGGCGATTCCGTGCTGATAAGCCCGCGCAGGGAACTGCCGCGTATCGATGTCACAAGACGGTATGTCTCCACCTCATCGTCGTCCTCCATATACAGCTGTACGGTGTTATTGATACCGATCTCATCCTCCTTCGATTCATCCGATACGATAACCGCCGTCTTCAGCAGCCTCTCCAGATACCGGATCCGGCTTTCATTCTGATTCTTATCCTTCTTTGCCGCGTGATATTCGAAATTCTCGCTCAGGTCTCCGTGGGATCGGGCCTCCTTTACGGCCTCCAGAGCCTCCTTCCGGACTACCAGCTTCCGGTACTCGATCTCCTCACGGATCTTCTCCACATCACTTTTTGTCAGTTGCTCTGCCATGATACTCTCCCTCTCTTCCAAGTCTTACATCCTCCAGATATTCCCGCAGCCCTCCATCCGCATGGTTCAGAAGATAATTACCGCTGCGGGACGGAAACTGCGCAAGATGCTCCGTCCGGATCTGCTCATTTACATAATCCACCGCTTCCTTAAGATCCAGGGCCGACATCAGCCGGCAGCCCTGGCCCCGAATGATCAGCTGCTCCAGTCCGTCGGACGTGGCAACGGTGACCTGACGATTCCTACCCATCCGGTGAGCCAGCTTCTCAATGTACTGATCGGCAGTCTCGGCTTCCTTCGTATAGACTACATTGATATTATGGTAGCGGATGGCCTGTCCCAAGCCGCCTTCCACTTTATATGCGTCGAAGACCAGAATCAGAATACACCCTGTATATCCCTGGTAATTACACAGAATATCCATAAGCCGCTGCCGGGCTCCGTCGATGGAAGCCTCCGCCAGCTCGTGCAGGTCGGGCCAGGCATAGATGATATTATATCCGTCCACCAGGAGGTATTCCTCTTCCGCCGCCGTTTCCGCTTTCTCCGAATTCTTCTTGTCGAAGCTGACATGCCGCGGACCGGTCTCAGACGGCAGGCGGCGCTTCTGCTCCCCGTAGGTTCGGGTAAAAATGGCTTCCAGTTCCCTGTCTTCCGCTCCCCAGGACGCGGATGGGCGGGAACTCCGTTTTTCGCTCCCGCCGGACTGACCGATGGCAGCCGTCCGGTCAGAAGCTTCCGTGCCGCTGTCGGGCCTATGCGGCACATCCGCCTGCGGCGCTTCCGATCCGGGTGTATCCGCCCGCGGTCCTTCCGCTCCGGGCGTATCCGTCTGCGGCGCTTCCGCTCCGGACATACCCGCACCGGCTCCGATTCCGCCCGCGGTCCCATCCGCCCCGATCCTGTCCGCCCGAGCCGCGCGGTCCCTTCGGGCCGCCAGCTCCAGCGGACTCTCCAGATGCATATATTTCTTCACGTCCCGCCAGTCCACCACAAATCCCGCGCCGTGGGCGCAGAATACGGAACCGCAGGGATTCTCCGTATCCAGTTCGGGATCATAAGCAGCCGCCAAAACAGCCGCCTCCGTATTATGGCACGGTTCATACCCCTTCAGGCTGCAGTTCAGCCTGCCTCTCCCCTTCGAGTAGGAAGCCACCTCCATCTGGTAATTTCCCATGGTCGACACGGGACCCTCGCCGGTGATCACCGCCATGCTTCCTTCCATCTCCGGCCCGGCGAACCTGGCGTTCATCCGCTCCAGATCCGAAAGGGCCCGGCCTGCCGATTCCGCCGGAACCTCCAGCCGGAACCGGTAGTACGGCTCCAGAAGCTGATAGTCGCCCGCCGTAAGGGCCTGCATCAGCCCGTGGCGGACCGCGCGGTATGTGGCCTGACGGAAATCTCCGCCCTCCGTATGCTTCAGGTGGGCCCTCCCCACCAGAAGCGTGATCTTCATATCCGTGATCCGTGCGCCGGTCAGCACGCCGGCATGCTCCTTTTCTTCCAGATGCGTCAGAATCAGCCGCTGCCAGTTCAGGTCCAGCACATCCGTGCTGCAGGCCGTTCCGAAGCTCAGACCGCTGCCGCGGGGCGCCGGCTCCATAAGCAGATGCACCTCCGCGTAATGACGCAGAGGCTCATAATGGCCCACTCCCTCCACGGGAGCCGTGATCGTCTCCTTATACACGATATGTCCGTTTCCGAACTCCACATCCGCGCCGAATCGGTCTTTGATCAGGCTCTTTAATATCTCGATCTGCACCTGCCCCATGACCTGGGCCTGGATCTCGCCCAGAGCTTCGTTCCACGCAATGCGAAGCATCGGTTCTTCCTCTTCCAGCTGGCGCAGCTTCGTAAGCATGCTGTGGACGTCGCTTCCCGGAGGAAGAATGACCTGATAGGTGAGAACCGGCTCCAGAACCGGCGTCTCCTGACCGTATTTCGCCTCGATACCCAGGGCCTGCCCGGCATAGGTGGAAACAGGACCTGTCACGGCGCAGACCACACCGGGACCGGCTTCATTTACCAACTCATACTTTGCGCCGGAATAGATCCGGATCTGATTGATCTTCTCCGGTTCCACCGCTTCGCCGGCGGCAGAAGCGGATGACAGCGCCGCCGCGGAAGGATGGCCCGGCGCTGCTGTTCCTCCATCGGCAGCGGATCCGAATGACATCTCCGTCTCGGAAGAATGGCCCGGCGCCGTTGATCCAACGGCGGCGGAAATCGCAGCCGGAAGCACGTCCTTCACCTTCAGCACGCCTCCGGTTATCTTCATATGGGTCAGCCGGTTCCCCGAATCATCCCTGGAGATCTTAAAGACGCGGGCGCCGAAGTTATTCCTGTCAATATGACCGGCCCGTTCGGCCGCCACGGCTCTGTTCTCCCATGCAGTTTCCCGGCCAAACTCTTCCAGACCGCGCAGCAGTTCTTCCACGCCCCAAAGCTTTAGCGCAGAACCGAAATAGCACGGGAATACCTTCCGGGCCGCAGTCAGACGGCGGATATCTTCCGGACTTACCGTTTCACTCTCCAGATAGCGCTCCAGAACATCCTCATCGCACATGGCCAGCGCTTCCACCGCCTCATCCGCACGAGACGCGATATCCGCCAGCACCGGCGCAGCCTCATCACCCGGCTTCTTCTGCCCGTCCCTGACGGAATTCCCGGCATGCGGCAGGGCCAGTCCGTTGAACGGAACGCAGTTTCCGTCGAGACGTTTCCGCATATCGGCCAGAACGACCTGCCAGTCCGTTCCGGGCTGATCCATTTTATTGACGAAAATGAATGTGGGAACCTGATAGCGCTTCAGGAGGTGCCACAGAGTCTCCGTGTGTCCCTGGACGCCGTCGGCGCCGCTGACCACGAGAATGGCGCAGTCAAGAACCTGCAGCGTTCGCTCCATTTCCGGAGAAAAATCCACATGGCCAGGGGTGTCCAGAAGGGTGACATGGATGCCGCCCAGATCGAAAACGGCCTGCTTGGAGAAGATCGTAATCCCGCGGGCGCGCTCCAGGGCATAGGTGTCCAGGAAGGCGTCGCGGGTGTCGACACGTCCCAGGCGACGGATGGTTCCCGTCTGGTAGAGGATCGCTTCGGATAAAGTTGTCTTGCCGGCATCGACGTGAGCGAGGATGCCCAGGGTGAGGTGGGACATAATGAAGGGACTCCGTTTTCTATCCTTAGAAAATATATTTTCTGCTGCATTGAGATACGGTCATTCCTGTACCCAGTACAGGCAGCCTGGGAATCAATTTATTATTTTCATAATCCAAACTTATTTTATATCAAACCAAACATTTTGGCAAGCAAACCATAGATTTATATCATGATTATTTCTGTCTGAAAAAGGAAACCGCCTGCACTGGCGCATTTTTTGCATACTGACGTAATGAGATTGTAAACCGCTCACGATTCTATGTATGCCGATTTTAGATGGAAGCCACCGGCTGTAAGTTGTACACTTGGGTAAACTGTTCTTTCCGTTCGGGAGTGAGATGGTGACTGACCAAAATCAGCGTCAGGTCGGGATTCGCCAGCAAACTCTTTTCCACTATGTCCTCGTTCTTCTGGTCCAATGCGCTGGTTCCTTCGTCCACAAGGAGGATGGAGCGGTCGTGGATCAGTGCGCGGGCAATGGCCACACGCTGCTTCTGACCGCCGGAGAGATTGCCGCCTTCCTCGCCCACGATGGTATCCAACCCGTCCGGCATAGAGGCCAGATCACCCATGAGGGCGCTGTCCCGCAGGGCCTTTTCCATCTGTTCGTCGGTAAACGTCTCGCCCAAAGTGATGTTGTCCCGGATGGTGGAGTTGAACAGAAACACGTTCTGCTCGATGTAGCTCATCTGCTGCTGAAGCTGTTCCGGGGTGAAGTCCCTGGCGTCTTTACCGTCGAAGCGGATAGCCCCGGCATAGTCCGGCAGCCAGCCCAGCAGGAGCTTCAAAAGGGTGGACTTTCCGCACCCGGAAGGGCCGGTGAGGGCGTACTTGCCGCCCTTTTGGAACTGGAGGGACAAGTCTTGAAGAACGGTTTTCTCGCCATACCCAAATTTAAGATTTTCCACAGTAATGGTGCTTTTCACCGGGTCAATGCCCGCCTTGGACTGGTAATCGCTCCCATTGCTATGAACGGCAATACGGTCAAAATACGCCTTGGAGGATGCCAGTGCCAGACGCAGCGCCGCGATCTCTTTGATGCCGCTGCTGACGTAACTGCAAAGATTGCCTGTGCCGGTGAGCGCAGCCTGGATGATGATCCCCTGGAGAGACAGCATGGCTACCAGGACGGTGGTGCCAATACTCAGCAGGGTCTGGACATTCCCGATGATACCGGAAGAAACTGCCCGCTGGATATATGCCTGCCGGTATTTTGGTTCCTCGATCTGATTGCTGGCCTGCTCAATGCCCCGGAGGAAACGGTCTTTTCTGCCGAAGAAGCACAATACATCAAACCCACCCAGCAGCTCTTTCAGCTTTCCAGTGGCCGCGGCCTGCTCCTGGGCGCAGACCTCCCCCAAACGCTCCATCCTCTTTTGAAACAGTTGTGGAACAGCCAGCAGGATCAATCCCGCCGATACCGAGGCCAACAGCAGGGACCAGTGGAGGGCAGCCAGCGCCGCCAAACTGGTAATCACCCGGGTCACATAGGCAGTAAAGCCGAAAAATGAGTTCCATGCGGAGGACTCGATGCGCTCTACCCCGGTGGTGAGCCAGGACAGGTATTCTCCGCTCTCCTGGGCGTGGTAATCTTGATGCGTTTTGTGCAGCAGCGTGGCGGCCATATCCTGCCTGACTTGGTTGTTCATGACCAGGATTGCGTGGGATGCAGATTTCTCACATAAGATTTCCAGCACCGAGATTGTCAGCCATATTCCGGTGTTAAGGGCT
>CANQBX010000043.1 GCA_947589095.1 uncultured Lachnospiraceae bacterium | reverse complement strand
TGCGCACGGTTCGCTTCGGTATTTGCCCTCCCTTCGGTCGGGCGCGAACCGGCGCGGGTATAATCTCTGTCGAGATTGTACCATGTCCTCCGGACATGCTCCCTCCGGGGGATGCGCACGGTTCGCTTCGGTATTTGCCCTCCCTTCGGTCGGGCGCGAACCGGCGCGGGTATAATCTCTGTCGAGATTATACCATCCTTTTGCTTTCCCGTCGAGTCCCGAAGGCGCATGGATACAGAAATTCCTTCGCATTTTTTAGAAAAGCATTAAGAAAAAAGTTCGACACACCGGTATCATTTGCGCTAAAATAAAAACAGAAAATTATTTCCATAAAAACCGTCCGTCCATCCGTATCTTACACAGAAAGGCATCACGAACAGATCGCCGCCGGCGTTCTGCTCGCATGGAAGCGCGGGAAGCGCCGCGGGCGACCTTTCCCGCATATGGACGCAGCGCGGACATCCCGCATACCGACGCGGTGCGGACAACCGTATGACCGTATGACGGCCGGCGCGCCGGCATATGATCCCGCATGAAAAGGAGGAACCATTTATGAAAAAATCACTTCGTACCACCACAGCCTTCGCCATGATCTTCCTGCTGGCCGCCGCGACCATCGCGGCCTGCGGAGGCGGCAAATCCGGCAGCAGCGCGCAGGCGGACAGCTACATAGCCATGACTACTGCGGCCGCCATGAACAACTATTCCTACGAATACGACGGTGTTGCCATGGCCCCGGCCGCTGATTTTGCCGCGGAAACCATCGCGGAAACTGCCGCCTGGATGCCGGAAGAGGCATGGGAGGCCGAGTCCGGAGAGATCTCTTATGACAGCGGCCTGTCGGCCGCATCCGGCGAACCGGCGCCGGCGGAAGGTGGCACCGGCGAGACTTCGGATCCAGACAGCGCCGCAGCCGCCAAAGCTGCCCGCAAGCTGATCCGCACCGTGAACCTGAACGTAGAAACCACGGAATTCGACGATCTTCTCGCCAGCATCAGCCAGTTCGTGGACGCCAGCGGCGGCTACATCGAGCAGTCCGATCTGTCCGGCAGAAGCATTTCCGGCGGCAATGGCCGGCGCTATGCTTCCATCACCGCCCGGGTGCCGGCCACACAGGTAGACGCATTTCTCAGCCAGATGAGCGAGAAGAGCAATGTAACCTACCGCTCCGAGAATGTCCAGGATGTGACGCTCCAGTACACCGATATCGAGAGCCGCAAGAAATCCCTGACCATCGAGCAGGAACGGCTGTGGGAACTGCTGGAGAAAGCCGACTCCCTGGACGCGGTCATCGCGCTGGAGGAGCGGCTGAGCGAGATTCGCTACGAACTGGAGCGGTTCGAGTCTCAGCTTCGCACCTATGACAATCAGGTGGACTACAGTACGGTCTACATCAGCATCGACGAGGTAGCCGTCTTCACGCCCACCGAGCCGGATTCCGTCATGACCCGCATCCAGAAGGGCTTCACCCGCAATTTAAAGAATGTGGGAAATGGGTTCGTGAACTTCTTCGTGTGGTTCGTGTCGTCCATTCCAACGCTTCTGGTCTGGGCGGTATTTATCGCAATCATTGTATTGATCGTGCGCGCTGTCATAAAGCGCCTTCGCAGAAACGGCCCGCACACACCCGGACGGGCAAGTCTGCCGATCCGCAGCAAGAAGACTGGCAAAGCAGATACCGCACAAACCGCTGCCCAGTCGCCGCAGACCGTACCGGCCCAGGTGCCGACGCGGGTGCAGACGACGGCAGACGCCCCGGACAGTTCAACCGTCTGAACTTCGGCGGTATTCATCTGACTCTTATCCGCACGCAAAATCGGGCAGGCGCCAGCGCCTTCTGCTAGATTATACCACAGACAGGCAAGGAGGAAAATACCCATGGCAGCAAACGACTGGATCTCCGGACTGCAGCGCTCTATCGACTACATCGAAGACCATCTGCTGGAAAACATCGACTACGAAGCCGCAGCGGCGCAGAGCTTCTCGTCCAGCTTCCATTTTCAGCGGATCTTCAGCATTCTCTGCGGCTACACGCTGGGCGAATACATCCGTAACCGGAGGCTGTCCCTGGCCGGCACGGAACTGGCCTCCGGCGACATCAAGGTGATCGACGCGGCGCTGAAATACGGCTATGAAAGCCCCGACAGCTTCGCCCGGGCGTTCCAGCGCTTCCACGGCGTACTGCCGTCGCAGGTGAAGTCCGGCGGCTGCCGCCTGCGGTCATTTTCCCGGCTTGTACTTAAATTTTCAATGGAAGGCGGTACTAACATGAATTACAGAATCGAAGAAAAACCGGAACTGATCCTGACCGGCTACCGGGCACATTTCACAGGTACGCCATACGGCGAAGAACGCGAGCGTCAAGAGGGGCAGCTTTTCGTCACGACCAGAGGAAAACAGTGGTTTCTGAAGGGCGCCGCGGAAAGCGTGCGCGGCGGTTTCACCGACGAATACTGCGTCGTCACGAACATCACCGACGAGGGTTACGACTTCTGCTACTGCCACGATCTTGACGAATGGACCCGCACCCACCTGTATGACCACAGCGTAACCGGCGTGGATTTCGTGGAAAGCCTGGGACTTGAGACGATTACCATTCCCGGGAACACCTATGTCATCTTTGAGACAGAGGATGTGAAACATCCGATCGCTGATTACCTCGGCCTGCTGAACCAGCGGATCCGGATTCTGACCGAATGGATGCCGGACATGGGCTTTGAACTGGCGGAGGGGCCGGAACTGGCCGTCTACCAGTGGATGCCCCGCGAGACACGGAAGATCCAGATCTGGATGCCGATACGAAAGATTGGACGTTAAGCTCACAAATGAACGCATAATATGAGCAAGGCGTCACTGGTGCCCTGCTCACATGGAAATAAAATCTCCGCCTGTATGATAATCCATACAGGCGGAATTGTTTTATTAAATACCTTTATAATTTATTCTCCGTCAGATACTCCTCCGCGGTTTTCTCGGACAAATGATACTGGCCCATAATTCTGCGCTTTATCTCTCGATCATCAAGTCCCATATCTCGAAGGATACAGACGCTGCCGTGTATTCCCTGAGTAATTCCCTGCGTAATTCCCTGCGTAATTCCCCGGCTGAGTCCTTGATCCTTTCCGTTGTTCCAGGCATCCCTCTCCCGCTTCTGTATCAATGGTTCCACAAGTTCCAATAACGCTCCGCTCATTTCTTCTCCTTCCTCCAATAATGCCTCCGCCGCCGCCTCATTAGCACGGATACTGACCTCCAGCACCGAATCCACAAGCTCCCTGTCGTACTTTCCTCCAAGCCGCACAGCATACTCAAACAACCGCCTCATATCCTGCGGTCTCATCCGCGTCGAAAGTGCCTTCAGCCAGATGTGATCCTCCGCCTCAAGTTCTCCCGTGACAATGATCTGCGTTGAAAATAATACATTGCCTTCCACATAATAAATCCCCGGATACGGATTAGACAGAGAATAACCTCCATGTTCTTCAAAATACCGGAATAATCCTGTCGGACGCCTTTCTCTTACCATGGACACCGTCACATCATCTGCTTTAATCTCATCCCTCGTCTTTCCATAAGACTTATACAGACAGGCGTAACCGCTCACTTTATAAAATGTGTCGATATCCAAACTGTCGTCCGGCGACTTATACTCCAGAATATTATGCCCCCTGAATATCTTTCCGACATCATTATCTATACGTACATTTTCTTTCTTTTTTATCACCAACAGATCGATCGACAATGGCTTCGTATTCAAGTTGTATTCTTTCTCGTACTGCAAGTCCGCGCGATATTCCCTTAATTCCAGATTCAGTGCCGCCGCAAAGCCCGGATGCCACTGTACTTTCCTCTCCCCCATAAAATCCCCCCTCGGAACAGCCGGTAAGCACCATCAACGTTCTTGTCTCCATTATACTGCATCTATACACCCCTGCGCAATCATTTTTTATAACGGTTCATCTCGTTTCTTCACGCGTTTCTTCAACCGCTGCGTCAACCTGCAGACACATTTCTCCTCTCTCTGCTCATCGGCCGCGGTGTTCTGCCGAATGTTGAAATTACCATTGAAATTACCAGATTTCCACGATAATCGCAAAAAATCATCCAAAACAATCACTAAAGCGCAAAAAAACAGTTGACAAATCCCCGCATTCAAGAGATAATAGCTTTGCTCGGCTATCGCTTTACCATGGTAGAGGGATAAAGCAATAAAGCGAGCTATAACTTAAATGTCACCTGCGGCCGCGCCTACGCCGTGGAACCGACCGTTCCCGGCCCGCCCGCAAGCCATGAGGAGGATATGATTTCCGCCCGCAAACCATGAGGAGGATATAATTATGAAAAGATCTGTGAAAATGAAAGCCATCGCGCTGGCCCTTGCCGCGGCCGTCACCGCGCTTACCGCCTGCGGCGGACAGAGCGCTTCCGGCGAGGCGGGAACTTCGGCCGCCGCGTCCAACCGTCTGGAGGAGATTCTCCAGCGCGGTTACATGGAAGTCGCCACGGAGCCGTATTTCGCGCCCCAGGAATTTATCGATTCGTCCAAGGAGGGCGACGAGCAGTATGTAGGCTGCGACATTGAACTGGCCAAATACATAGCGGACAAGCTGGGCGTGGAGCTGCGCATCGTTCCGCTGGAATTCGCGGCGGTATTAAGCAGCGTCACGGAGGGCAAATACGACATGGCCATCTCCGCGCTGGCCTACACCCCGGAGCGGGCGGAAGCCATGAACCTGTCCGACGGATATCATTTTGAAAGCGAAGTTTACGGCCTTCTGGTCCGTGAGGAAGACATTGACAAATACCCGGACCCCGAATCCCTGGCGGACGCTGTGATCGTGGCCCAGAGCGGCTCCCTGCAGGAGAATCTGGTGAACGATCAGGTCCCCGCCTATAAGGAACTCAAGCGGGTCTCCGCCACCACCGACGGCTTTTTGATGGTTCAGGAGAATAAGGCCGACGCAGCCGCTACCGAGATCGCTACGGCAGAGCTTTACGCCGCGGCCAATCCGGGCCTGGCCATCGCCAATAACTTCCGTTTCGTGATCGATCCCAGCACCAGCGGCACCCGCATCGGCATGCCCAAGGGCGAGGATGAGCTGACGGCGAAGATCAATGAGATCATCGCCGACGTCATCGAACAGGGACTGTATGAGGAATGGTACGCGGAATATACGGAGTACGCGTCCAGCCTGGGGATCGAGTAAAGTGATGCAATGCGAAACGGCGGCATATGCGTGCTGCCACATCGCATTTCGGTGATACGGGCAGAGCGTCACTGGCGCTCTGCTCGCATGGAAATACGCATAAGCCGTTGCCGCACACAACAGGCAAACACGAATCCGCCGGGCGTACATACCTGCCGGCGGATAGCGCAGTCATAACAGAAAGGGATTAACCGCACCATGTTTCTGGAAAATATGATCAAAATCTGGCAGCGATACGACTACGTATTCATCAACGGCCTGTTCGGAACACTCTGGCTGGCCCTGATCACCGTGGTCGTCGGCACCATTTTGGGCACCTTCGTGGCGCTGATGCGGCTGTCGCGCTCTAAGATCCTGTACGCCATTACCGGCGTCTACATCGAGGTGCTGCGCGGCACGCCGATCCTTCTGCAGCTGTATTTCTTCTGGCTCCTGCTGCCGAAGATCGTGCCCATCACCATGTCGGATACGGCCTGCATCATCGTGGCCCTGATCGTCAACAGCAGCGCCTACGTGGCCGAAGTGATCCGCGCCGGGATCCAGGCGGTGGACAAGGGCCAGACCGAGGCCGCCAAGAGCCTGGGCATGTCTGACCGGAACATGATGCAGCATATCATTCTCCCCCAGGCCATTAAGAACATCCTTCCTGCCCTGGGCAATGAATTTATCGTCATGGTCAAGGAAACCTCCCTCGCCTCCGTCTTCTTCGTAGGCGAGCTGATGACGGCTTACAAGACGGTGCAGTCCACCACGTTCCTGGCGCTGCCGTCCCTGACCATCGCAGGACTCATTTATCTCATCGTAACCTTTGTACTGACCAAGCTCTTAAAGCTGCTGGAAAGGAGGCTTAAGGCCAGTGACTAAACAGGTCCAGGACCAGGTCATCATCCGCGTGGAAGGCCTGTCCAAAAGCTTCGGAAAACTCCATGTATTAAAGGGCATCGACCAGCATGTGAATCTGGGCGAGGTCGTTTCCATCATCGGCCCCAGCGGCAGCGGCAAGAGCACGTTTCTGCGGTGCCTGAACCTGCTGGAGACGCCGGAGGAAGGCCACATCTGGTTCGACGGCGTGGACATCGCCGACAAGAAGGTCCGGAACGCGCGGCGTTTCCGCCCGTTCTCCCGCGGCGGCGTCATCGACATCGATAAACACCGGCAGAAGATCGGCATGGTCTTCCAGCATTTCAATGTATTCCCCAATCTGACGGTGCTGGAAAATATCACCATCGCCCCAACGCTTGAGAAGAAGATCCCGAAAGCCCAGGCTGTCGCCAGGGCGGAAGAACTCCTTGAGAAAGTGGGCCTTCTGGATAAGCGGGACGAATACCCCCGCAAGCTGTCCGGCGGCCAGAAGCAGCGTCTGGCCATCGTCCGGGCCCTGGCCATGGAGCCGGAAGTGATCCTGTTTGACGAGCCCACCAGTGCCCTGGATCCGGAGATGGTAAAGGACGTTCTGACCGTCATTAAGGATCTGGCGGAAAGCGGCATGACCATCGTCATCGTGACCCATGAAATGGGCTTCGCGCGGGAAGTCAGCGACCGGGTGCTGTTCATGGAGGACGGCCGGATCGCCGAGGAGGGCACGCCGGAGGAGATCTTCGGGAATCCGAAGAACCCGCGGACGGCAGAATTTTTGAGCAAGGTACTGTAATGCGAATTTCTCAAAAACGAATCTTGTACCGCAGAATCTTGTACCGCGAATCCTGCTCTGCGAATCCTGTCCGGCAAAATTTTCTGCCCGCGGCAAACCATACGAATGGCGTCTTTCGCTGCAGTGTCTTCCTGCCAGGTTTCATATCAGACAGGATAACACTCACTCTATGGAATTAAACGATAAGTAAACGTACGGCGTTCGCCGCTTCCAATGCCAGACAGCAGAGCGGCAACGCCGTTTTCCGTTAAAAAACGCCAGATATGAATAACGCTAAATAACTGCCGGCAGCAGTTCGGCAGTCAGAAAGGAGCAATCCAGTTATGACCGACTTAGAGTTCATTGAACAGTCCGTTGCCCGCCGCGAGGCCATGATCCTCGACGCCAACGACAAGATCTGGGGCTATGCGGAGCTTCCCTATGAGGAATACAAATCCTCCGCTCTCCTCTGCGATATTCTGGAAAAGGAGGGCTTCACCGTAGAAAAAGGCGTGGCTCATATTCCAACCGCCTTCACCGCCAGATACAGCCGCGGCACCGGCCGTCCCGTCATGGGGATCCTTGGCGAATTTGACGCGCTGGCGGCCTTAAGCCAGCAGGCGGCTACGCCGTCCAAATCACCGGTCGTCTCCGGCGCCCCCGGCCACGGCTGCGGCCACAGCTGCCTGGGCACCGGCGCACTGGCGGCCGCGCTGGCCGTCAAGGATTATCTGGACGCCTATGAGAAGGACGGAACCATCCTCTACTATGGCTGCGCCGCGGAGGAAGGCGCAGGCGCCAAGCAGTTCATGGCCAGGGACGGCCTGTTCGACGGCGTGGATTTCGTCTACACATGGCATCCGGCCTCCCGCAATGAAGCCCAGCAGCACTGCAGCGTGGCGATCATGGGCGCCAATTTCGAGTTCTTCGGCCGTTCCGCCCATGCCGGCGGCAGTCCCCATCTGGGGCGCAGCGCGCTGGACGCGGCGGAGCTGATGAGCGTAGGCGTCAACTATCTGCGGGAGCACATGATCGACCAGGCGAGAATCCACTACGCTTACGTGGACGCGGGCGGAACCTCTCCCAATGTGGTCCAGGATCATTCCCTGGTTAAATACGAGGTCCGCGCCCCCAAAGTCCATCAGATGAAAGAGCTCTTCGAGCGCGTCGTCAAAGTGGCCCGCGGAGCGGCTATGATGACCGAGACCGAGATGAAATACGAGATCACCATGGCGTTCTCCGACTATGTATCCAACGACGTGCTGGGCCGCTTCGCCACGCAGTGCATGACGGAAGTGGGCGCTCCCCGGTGGGATGACGACGACTATGCCCTGGCGAAAGCATTTCTGGAATCCTACGATCCGGTGACGCTTGACGCCATCAAAGCGGAGATCGCCTCCGAATACGGTTCCGAGCGGCTGGACGCACTCCTGGCGAGACCGCTGGACGCGGAGATCCATCCCTACAAGGACGGCCCGCACCCCTACGAATCCGGCTCCACCGACGTGGGCGACGTGGGATACGCGGTTCCGACTCTGAATCTGAACGTAGCCACCTGCTGTCTGGGCAATGTAGGCCACACATGGCAGATGACCGCCCAGTCCTGCAGCTCCCTTGGCCACAAGGGCCTTCTGACAGCCGCCAAAATGCTGGCGCTCTGCACCGTCAGAACCATGCAGTCGCCGGAGACCATCGCCGCCGCATGGGAGGAATTCAAGGCAAAGACCGGCGGCGTCTATCATTGTCCGCTGCCGGACGATGTGATGCCGCCGGTAGGGAGGTACTAAAACCGGCAACTTCCACTGGACGAAATAAAACCTTTGTGCTATACTAGGCTCGTTGGCCGCGGACAGCCTGACGACAGTACCGCGCGCCGTCCTGTATCTGCCTGTTCTACGGTTTTCCGGCGATGCGGCTTTTACAGGACAGCGCCGGTTCGCGTTTCATCCCGGGCCGGCAGCGATCCGCGGAAGCGTTTCATCCGCCGTCTGCTGCCTCTGGTCCGAAGCATTCACGTCTGCGCGCCGCAGCCACGCATACTCACCTGGAAGGGATTCCCTGACAGAGAAGAAAAGAAAGCGAGGAATTATTTTTATGAGAAAATCACTGTCTGTTTTCATGGCAGCCGCCATGACCGCAGCCCTCTTAGCAGGCTGTTCGGGCAACTCCGGCAACACAGAAACCACGACCGCGGCGGCGGAAACGACCGCAGCCGGGACAACCGCGGCGGAAACGACCGCGGCGGAAACCAATATCGAGGCTCCTACGGAAGAAGCGCCTACGACTGCCGCCGACTCTTCCGGCGTAAGCCTGGAAGGCCCCGGCGCCGCCGGTGAAGACGCGGCAGCTTCCGGCGGAGACGTCACCCTGCGGATCGGCTCCCTGAAGGGTCCGACCTCCATGGGCCTGGTCTCCCTGATGGATAAGAATGAGAACGGCGAAGCCGAAGGAAGCTACGAATTCACTATGGTAACCGACGCTTCCGAGCTGGTCGCGAAAATGGTCGCCGGCGATCTGGATATCGCTCTGGTGCCCGCCAACATGGCTTCCATCCTCTACCAGAAGACGAATCAGGGCGTCAACGTGCTGAACATCAACACCCTGGGCGTTCTCTACATCGTAGCCGCCGATGATTCGATCACGAGCATCTCCGATCTGGCCGGCAAGACCGTATATATGACCGGCAAGGGCACCACGCCGGACTATGTGTTCCAGTACCTGCTGTCCGCCAACGGGATGTCCGCCGACGATCTGACCATCGAATATAAGTCCGAGCCTACCGAGGTCGCGGCAGTTCTGAAGGAGCAGGCGGACGCCATCGGCCTGCTGCCTCAGCCCTTCGTAACCGTAGCCATGGCCCAGAATGAAAGCTTAAAGATCGTCCTGGATCTGACCGCCGAATGGGACAAGACCAATGCGGAATCCGCGGACGGCGGCAGCCTGGTAACCGGCGTGACCGTAGCCCGAAGCGAACTGCTGGCGGATGAGACCACCGCGGCGGCCATAAAGCTCTTCATGGATGAACATGCGCAGTCGACGGCATTTACCGGCGAGGACGTGGCCGCAGCCGCGGAACTGGTAGCCAAGTACGGAATCATCGAGAAGGCGCCGGTGGCCCAGAAGGCCCTGCCCTACTGCAGCATCGTGTGCATCGAGGGCGATGAGCTGAAGGAAATGCTGTCGGGCTATCTGAATGTACTGTACGATCAGGATCCCACGTCTGTAGGCGGACAGCTCCCGGACGACGCGTTCTACTATAAGCGGTAAGTGCAAATGAACCGACACGAAACGATCTGGCGGCGGCCTCTGATCATCCTTTTCTGGATCTTCGTCTGGCAGCTGGCAGCATGGCTGATCCACAACAATATCATCCTGGTGGGGCCGGCGGACGCCGGGCTGGCGCTTCTGCGCCTGATCCCCACCGGGGATTTCTGGCTGTCCATCGGCCATTCTTTTGTAAAGATCAGCCTCGGTTTTCTGCTGGCCTTCGCCAGCGGACTGGCGCTGGGCGGAGCAGCCTACCGGTTTCCGCTCCTGCGGGAATTTCTGGCGCCGATTTTGTCCCTGCTTAAATCCATCCCGGTGGCTTCCTTCGTCATCCTGGCGCTGATCTGGGTCGGATCAAGGAATCTGGCGGTATTCATCGCGTTTCTCGTGGTACTCCCCATGATTTATGTCAATACGCTGGCCGGCCTGGAAAGCACCGACCCGAAGCTTCTGGAAATGGCTCGGATCTTCCGCGTGCCGCCGTTTAAGCAGTTCCGGTACATTTACCTGCCCGCTCTGCTGCCCTATCTCTTAAGCGGCTGCAAGGTGGCGCTGGGCATGAGCTGGAAATCCGGCGTCGCGGCGGAAGTCATCGGCATTCCGGACTCCTCCATCGGCGAGCAGCTTTATATGTCGAAGATCTATCTGGACACGGCGAACCTGTTCGCCTGGACCTTCGTGATCATTGTCATCAGCGCCCTGTTCGAGCGGGCCTTTCTGGCACTGCTCTCAGGTCTTCAGAGGAAAGGAGGCGCGGTTCATGAAGCTGACCATCCGCAGTCTGTGTAAATCCTTCGGGGATCTGCAGGTACTTAACGGTTTCGATCTGGAAATGGAAAGCGGCCGCGTCTACTGCCTGATGGGGCCGTCCGGCTCCGGCAAAACCACGCTTCTGCGGGTGTTAATGGGGCTGGAAAATGCGGATAGCGGGAGTATTGTGTGGGAAGATTTGAACAAGCCATCCATCGTCCCCCGCTTCTCCTCTGTCTTCCAGGAAGACCGGCTCTGCGAGGCTTTCACACCGATCGAAAATGTGATGATGGTCACCGGCCGGCTGCTCAGCCAGGCCCAGGTGCGCGCGGAACTGACCCGCCTGCTGCCGGAGGAATCCCTCTCGCGGCCCGCCGCAACCTTAAGCGGCGGCATGAAACGGCGTACCGCCATCTGCCGGGCGCTGCTGGTTCCTTATGACGTACTGCTTATGGACGAGCCCTTCACCGGACTGGACGACGACACGCGGCAGACGGTCATTTCCTATATTCTGGAGAAGAGCGCGGGACGGATGGTGCTCATTTCCACGCACCAGGAGGAAGACGTGGCGCTTTTAGGGGCGGAACTGATCCGTTTATAATCTTTAGAAAATCTTTCGTTTTCTCTGTTGAACACCTTTAGATTCACCCCCTATGATGGGACATGAACAGTTCAGACGAACGTAAGGCGCTTTCTGCGTAAGAGCGGCAGCCGCGCGGAAAGAGACATTGCCTGAACAAATCAAGCCATCACAGGGGGCATTTTTATGGACATCTCAACACTCACCGCTTATTTTCTCCGATACGGCGAAGCCGCGATCTTCGTGATCGTGCTTCTGGAATACATGAATCTGCCGGGATTCCCGGCGGGAGTCATCATGCCGCTATCTGGCGTCATGGCCGCCAGAGGCAATATCGGATTCATGCGGGTCATGATCGTCACCGTGGCGGCCGGACTCGCCGGAAGCCTGATCCTCTACGCGCTGGGATGGGCCGGCGGAAGCTGCGTCCTGGAACGATACATGAAACGGCACCCGGAGAAGCGGGAATCCCTGGAAAGGAAGCTGGACTGGATCCGGCGGCGGGGCTGCGCCGGCGTTTTCGCGGCCAAACTGCTGCCCGCCGTCCGCACCATCGTCTCCATCCCCGCCGGGATCCTTCGGATGAATCTGATCAAATACACCGTCAGTTCCACGCTGGGTATTATCGTCTGGAATCTGGTATTCGTCGGCGCCGGATATGCCTGCGGCGAGCAGGTGTTCTCGCTGCTGGGGAGAATGTAGCGGCGCAGGGCCGCCCGGTAAACAGAAATCGCCAACAGGAGGCAGCCATGAGAATCGCGATGATGACAAACAATTATAAGCCGTTCGTCGGCGGAGTACCCATCTCCATCGAACTGCTGGCGAAAGGACTCATCGCCGCCGGGCATGAGGTGACGGTGTTCGCACCGGCCGTACCATGCGTTTCCGTCGATTTTGACAGCAGCTCCAGCATCATCTCAGGAAAGATTCTTTCCACTGCCGGCTCAGCAGATCCGAACGGTCCATCAAACGTCTGCGACGGAGTCCCGGTCTTCCGCTATGCTTCCCTGCCGTACTACTTTCTCGGCGGAGCCGTGTGCCCGAATCCGCTTGATCCGCGGATCGGGGAAGAGTTCCGCCGCGGCCATTACGATATCATCCATGTCCATCATCCGATGCTGATCGGCCGCACGGCGATCCATCTGTCCCGCCGATATGGGGTACCGCTGGTATTCACCTACCATACCCGCTATGAACAGTATGTGTCAAACGCCGGCGTGTTCCGCAGGGCAGGGCACGCCGCTTTTGCCAACCGTTTCCTCCATCTGACGCAGGAAAAAATAGTTCCCCTCTATCTAAGCCTCTTCCTGCAAAATTGCCGCCAGGTCTTCGCTCCCACGGACGGGATGAAGGAGTATTTGACAGAAACATGCGGTTTCGATCCGGCCCGGATCGCCGTGCTTCCAACCGGAATCGAGGATAGCTGCTTTCACGCGGATGAGGCGGCGGTAAAGGAGGCGCAAAAGCGGCTTCTGGGCGCAGAGCAGTGCGGCGCGCCGCATATCCCGCTTTTCCTGTCCGTCTCCCGCCTGTCCAACGAGAAAAACATTCCATTTCTTCTGCGCAGCGCGGCCCGTTTCAAGGAACGGTACCGGAAGCCTTTCCGTCTGGCGATCATCGGCGATGGGCCGGACCGGGCGGAATACGAGGCGCTCCGCCGCCGGCTTCATCTGGAGCAGGAGGTGATCTTCCCCGGAAGTATCCCTCACGAGGAGCTGGCCCCATATTACGCGGCCGCCGACGCTTTCCTCTTCGCTTCCAGAACGGAGACGCAGGGCATCGTGATCCTGGAAGCCTTCGCGGGCGGCGCGCCGGTCATCGCGCTGGACGCCAGCGGCGTCAGGGATCTGGTGCGCGACCGGATCAACGGCCTGCTCTGCGCCGAAGACGAGGACGCGTTCGCAAAAAAAATAAACCTGTTTCTCACAGATCCAATGCTGCGGGAGCAGCTGCGCCGTCGGGCGCTGGCGACAGCAGTCGATTTCAGGGAAGAATCGGTTGTGAAAAAGGCGATTCGATTCTATAATATAGCCTATCAGCAGAACAACCGGCAAGAGCACAGCAGAGCGCCGGTCACGCCGGATCAAATGCCGGACACGCTGAGGCAGACGCAAATCCTTCAAGGGCTGCGGCAAGCGTTCTTCGCCTCTCACAGTTAAACGGCCGTCTGCTGCCAGTAACGAAGCACCGCCGGCATCCGCCGCTGAAACCGGCGGAGCGAATCATTTCAACAATAACGAGGACATTTCCATGGAACCAAACCAGAACTACCACATCCTGGTCGTCGAAGACGACAAGGAAATCCGCGAGGGTATCGAGATCTACCTGCGCAACCAGGGCTATCAGACCCACACCGCCGCCAACGGCCGCGAGGGACTTGCGGTCATCGAAGAAAATGATATCCATCTGGCCATCGTGGACATCATGATGCCGGTGATGGACGGCGTGACCATGCTCATGAAGCTGCGGGACATGGGGCGGGAATTTCCGGTCGTTATGCTTTCTGCCAAATCCGAAGAGGTGGATAAGATCATGGGCCTGAATATGGGCGCCGACGACTATGTGACCAAGCCGTTCACGCCGCTTGAGCTTCTGGCCCGGGTCAACTCCCACCTGCGCCGGTATTCAAAATACCTCTCCGCCACCAGCGAACCGGCGGAAAACGAGCATATTTACACCATCGGCGGTCTGGAACTCAACGAAGACACGGTGGAAGTAAGCGTGGACGGCGAACCGGTGAAGCTGACGCCGCTGGAATTCAAGATCCTCCATCTGTTGATCCGCAATCCCGGCCGGGTCTTTTCCGCCGACGAGATCTATGAGCGAATCTGGAACGAGCGGGCCGTGAACACCGACACGATCATGGTCCATGTGCGCAACATCCGCGAGAAGATCGAGATCGATCCGAAGAAACCGAAATACCTGAAAGTCGTGTGGGGCGTCGGGTATAAGATCGAGAAGCAGTGAACGGCATCCGCCCATTCAGCACCGCAAAGAATCAAGGAGACATCCACTATGAACGCACCCAAAAATATCCGTACCCGTTTCTTCCTATGCGGGATCATTCTAAGCATCGCCGCGGCCGGTCTCTTTATGAAACGGATCCCGCATTTCAGTACGCTGGCAAAATCTTTAGCCAATAATCCGCTTGAGAGCACGGACTACATTCAGAATCTGTACAAATACAACCAGATCCTGTACCACAGTCTCTGCAGCCGCCAGAATCAGGCAGACACGGACTATGTGGAACTGTACTACCCCATCAAGGAAGGCTCCCTCATGGAAAAGGCCAAATGGGCCATCGAGGGAACGCCGGATCCTTCCGACGAACCGGACACCGGCAGAGAAAATACGGATACCGGAAGTACCGATAACACTTACGCGGCAGAATCTCCCGAGCCGGCTTCCGAAGATTACCAGGAATACCGATTGCGTCTGGAGGAGCTCTACACCGACTATCAGGAGGCCGCCGATTACCTGAACAACTATTTCAAGATTGCGGAATCGGATCTGCGCGCGATGAGCGCCGCCTGCGACTACTATATCTGCGACACGGAAACCGGCGAGATCCTGACCAATACCGCCGACACCCAGGCGCTTCTTAGCGGCAGCGGCTATCATTTTCTGCTGGAATTCTGCTGCGATGCGGACGGCGGAGTCTCCATCGGCCGGATCGCCGGTGACGACGCGGGCCGGATCTTCCGCCTGGCGACCGGCGTCGCAGAGCAATCCGCCTTGTCCAGCGACATTGCACTGAATCGAGAGGAAAGCCCAGAGATAAACAGGTTCCGTCAATATACCGGCACCCGCCCGATCTCCGGCTGCCGCATCCTCTACGGCATCAGCGAAGACACCTGGCAGAAGCTTCTGTACGGCGATCTGAAAACAGACTACACGCCCTTTAACGCGATCCACGGCACGGCTTCCCAAAGCTACCGCAAGGCGGGAATGGACCATTTTCTTCTGTTTCTGCTGCTCGCCGTGATGATAGCTGCGTTTTTCCTGCCCTATATTCCGATGAGAGTAACCGCGGCCGAAGCTGAACCGGCTCCCTCTCCGGAGCCTGCGGTGACCGCCGGGCAGGCATCTTCGGAACCCGTGGCAGCAGCCGGACAGACCTCTTATCCAGAGCCTGCGCCAACTGCCGGACAGCCCCTCTTCCCCACCCGCGCCCCGCTGGAGCTTTCAGCGCTCCTGGTCTTCTTCATTTTTCCGGCCTGCGCCCGCGTGATCACCACGATCGCCAGCGCGGCAGGGGGATTGGACACCGAGACGCTCAGCCGCCAGTTCTGGGGACTGATAGACGGCGCCCGGAAATCATGGCTCATGCTTCTGACCTTCGTTCTTCTCTGCGCGATCTTTTTCACCGTGTGGTATGTGGGCGCCAGTCTGCGGCCGGTCCGCATCCTGGGGATGCGCGGGTATCTGCAGAAGAAGAGCCTCATTTACCGTTTCTTCCCCTATATCCGCGACAAAACCGCGGCTGTCCGGTACGCGCTGACCCACATGGATATCACAAAGAACGCCGACCGGATCCTACGCCGCATCCTTCTGGTCAACGCAGTTCTGGTCTTTCTCCTGGCGCTTCTGTGGGGCCCCAGTGCGGTCTTCTTCACAATCATCTACACAGTAGTCCTGTACCTGCTGCTGCGCCGCTACTTAAGCCGCCTGCAGAAACAGTACCAAACGCTTCTGGCTGCCACCAATGAAATCGCCGAGGGCCATCTGGACGCGCCGCTTAATGAGGATCTGGGCGTCTTCGAACCATTCAAGCCCCAGATCATCCGCATCCGTCAGGGCTTCCGCAAAGCCGTGGACGAGGAGATCAAAAGCCAGCGGCTGAAGACCGAACTGATCACCAACGTCTCCCACGACCTTAAGACGCCGCTGACCGCCATTATCACCTACATCGGTCTTCTGAAAGAGGAAAATATCACACCGCAGCAGCGCAGCGAATATCTGGATACCCTGGAACGCAAATCCATGCGCCTAAAAGCGCTGATCGAGGATCTGTTCGAGATCAGCAAGGCTGCCTCCCGCTCTGTCAGTCTAAACCTTGTGGACGTAGATCTGATGAGTCTGGTGCGGCAGGTCCGTTTCGAGATGGCGGACCAGTTTGAACGGGCCCGGCTGGACGTGCGCGTCAATCTGCCGGAAAAGGCCGTTCTCACCCTGGACAGCGACAAGACCTGCCGGATCTACGAGAATCTGATGGGAAATATCGCCAAATACGCCCTGCCCGGCTCCCGCGTCTATCTGACAGGCAGCGCCCGCGACGGCCGCGTCACCGTGACTCTCAAGAACATTTCCGCCGCCGAGATCCATGTGGATCCGGCTGAGCTGACCGACCGCTTCGTCCGCGGCGATGAATCCCGCGGCACTGAGGGCAGCGGTCTTGGCCTGGCTATCGCCAAGAGTTTCACGGAACTCATGGGCGGCCAGCTGACGGTGGAACTGGACGACGATGTGTTTAAGGTAACGACAGCATGGCCGAATCGGACTGACGACGGCCGGACCGGCCGTTAACGCGCAGAGCACGATCGGGCGCGCAGTCTCTCCATTCGTGCCTCCGTTTCCGCCGATCTGTCTTCTTTATAGCCGGTATGTTCGGAAATCCATTGACAGCCCGGCCAAATCATACTATAGTACGGTCATAACGGTGACAGCGAAGTGCGCGGACGCATCTCCGCCGTCCCGGCAAAATACTGACTTTTCACGGAGAACCTTATGGGAAACACACTTGTCGCTTACTGGAAAAACCGAATAACCGCCGCGCAGAAGACCGCTTTTCTCTCTGCCATGATCACAGGCCTTCTCGTTCATGCCTATAAATTTCTCAATACGCTTCCCAACCACGATGCGATCCTGAATGAGTACGCATCCCAGGATCTGACCGCCTCCGGCCGCTGGTTCCTCAGTATCGCCTGCGGTTTCAGCTCCTATTTTGATCTGCAGTGGCTCAACGGTCTGCTGGCGGTCTTCTTCATCGCCCTGACCATGGCCGTCATCGCAGATCTGTTTCAGATGGAAAATCCCATCGTCATCCTCCTGTCGGCCGGCCTTCTCTCCTCTTTTCCCGCCGTCACAGAGACATTCTTCTTCGGATACACCGCCGACGGCTATATGCTGGCCATGCTTTTGAGCGCGGTCTCCGTTCACGCCCTCCGGTTCGGCCGGAACCGCCCCCGCGACTTCCTTCTGAGCGGCGTCTGTCTCTGTCTCTCCTGCGGTATCTACCAGGCCTACGTATCCTTTGCCATCCTCCTGGCCATGTGCTATCTCCTGACGGACCTTTTGGAGGACCGGCACTCCTGGCGCGAATCTGTTTCCTGGTTCATCAGCCGGGCCTGCCTGCTGGCAGCGTCCCTGGCCGCCTATTATCTGATCTGGAAAATATGCCTGACGCTTAAGCACCAGGTTCCCAACGACTACCAGGGTATCAGCCGGACCGGAACCTCCTTTTCCCTTTCCTTGCTCGGAACCGGAATGATTCGGTCTGCTTCTGATGTAATCCTGTTTTTCATTGAAAAAAATATTTTCAAATTCGGCCTGACTCCGTATTCCGCACTGAATCTCCTGTTTCTTCTGTCACTGGCGGGAATCCTGGTATTCGCGGCGGCAAAAAGCGGCCTGCTGCACCGGAAATGCCAGCTGATCCTGGCCGTTGTCAGCATTGCCCTCTGGATTCCCGGGATCTGCATGTGGAATTTTGCCTCCGCAGAAGTGGAATACAGCTGGCGAATGATGCAGAGCATCGCCGTCCTCTATATTCTGGCAGTGATCCTCTACGACCGGTGGGCAAATGTCAAATGGAGCAGCGCGGCAGGACTTCTGCTGGCCGCAGTCATTTTCCATTTCGCCGTTACCGCCAATATCTGCTACTCCTTCCTGCACAAAAGCTATGAGCGGAGCTACGGAATCGGAGTTGAGATGATGTATCGGATCCACGAGATCGAACCGGAAGAAGCCCCGGAATATATCCTGGTGATCGGCGACCGCTGGAAAGACGTGGGCTTAAGCCATTCCCCAGCCTATAATCACGTCCACATGCTCATCGTTCTGGAAGAACATCTGATCTTTAACGAGGAGCATGCGCTTCCGTTCCTGCAAAACACATTCGGACTGGATCTGAAGCCCGCTCCGCCGGAAAAGAGAGCGCTCCTTATGCAGTCGGATCCGGTCGCCTCCATGGACTGCTGGCCGGACCGCGATTCGATCAGAGCTGTAGACGATACCATCGTCATTAAACTGGCGGAACCGGAAACAGCGAGCCCATAGCGCGATTCATCGCCGGATCCGGTATGCACCCCTTTCCGTCCTTCTATGAAAAGAATCAGGCGGCATATTTCAGCCGCCTCTCTTCCTTCTCCCGCACAGAATAATCAGCTGCGGCTAACAGGACTCGAACCTGCACCCTCCCGGACCAGAACCTAAATCTGGCGTGTCTGCCAATTCCACCATAGCCGCTCATTTTATATTTGAATCACAATTTATACTATACACTATTTCCCCGGCCTTCGCAACAGAAATCCGAAAAACGGCCAGAGCGTCGCCGGCGCTTTCGCCGCATGGAAATCCGGAATACGGAGGCAATCGGTCCCCTGCTGATCTCTCACCGTCTTCTTACATACCGGATAAGCGGCATGTCTCACAATTTTCATTCCACAATATTATGCACCCATACTCTCCTCTTCAGAAGCGCCGCGCCGACGGCGCATTTGATCAGATCCAGACTCCTGCCGAGGAAGAACAGCGGCACGATGGGCAGTGCGGTGAAATGACCCGCCGCGTAGATCACCGGGATCGACACCGCCCACACATACACTCCGTCGAAAAAGAACGTAATGACCGTCTTCCCGCCGGAACGCAGCGTGAAATACGAAGCATTGATAAACGCGTGGACCGGCATGAACAGCGCTTCGATCAGTATGAAGACGGCCGCCAGACTGCGCACGCCCTCCGTCGTATTATAGATCTTCGGGATAAACGGCGCGGCCAGGGACATGAACGTCCCCATGACCAGGCAGACCGCCACCGAGAAGAAGATCAGCTTCCGGTCCTGATCCACCGCCTCCTCCATCTTCCCGGCGCCCAGAAGCTGCCCCATGAGGATCGCCACCGCGCTTCCCAGCGCCATGAACACCACGTTGAACAGGTTCGATACCGTGGAAGAAATATTCTGCGCCGCCACAACATCGAGTCCGCGATACGAATAGCACTGCAGAAGTACGGCCATTCCCACCGACCAGATGGCCTCATTTGCCATCAGAGGAGTGCCCTTACGAATGATCTGCTCCACCAGATGACGCGGCATCCGAAAGGAACGATAGGCGTGCACGATGAACGGGTTTCTTCCCGCATGAGTATGGGTCCATCCCACCGTGATCGCGCATTCCACGAATCTGGAAAGCACCGTCGCATAGGCCGCTCCCGCCGCTCCCAGCCGCGGCGCGCCGAAATGGCCGAAGATCAGGATATAGTTAAATACCAGATTCACAAACACAGCGGCCACGCCCGCCGCCATCGGCACAAAGGTCTCGCTGCACTCCCTCAGCGTGCTGGAATAGATCTGCACCACCGCGAAGGGCAGGAAGCCGACCAGCATGATATTCAGATACTGGCGGCCATAGAAAAAGGTTGCCGCAATATCCTCCGCCGCACCTTCTCCCTGCAGATACAGGGAGATCAGTTCCCCGCCGCCCGCAAGGAACACGGCAATGGCGGCCGCCGTAAACGCCGCGCAGATGATGATCTTGAACCGAAAGGTGCTGCGGACGCCCTCGTGGTTTCTCTGTCCGTAGAACTGCGCTCCGAAGATACCGGCGCCGGAGATCATGCCGAAGATGCAGATATTGAAGACGAATATCAGGTTGTTGGCGATGGCGACGCCGGACATCTGCACCGTACCCACCTGCCCTACCATGATATTGTCCAGGAGACTCACAAAGTTCGTGATGCCGTTCTGGATCATGATCGGGATCGCCACGGTCAGGACCATCCTGTAAAACTGCCGGTCGCCGATGTATTTTCTCATAAAGCCCTTCATGGATCTGACTCTCCTTCTCCGGTACGCACCTTTCCCGCACCGCGCCGTTTCAAAGCGGCCCGCGCCGAAAAATACGACGCTGACTCAATACAGAGAACCCGCCGCCTGAAAATACGGTGCAGGCTCAATGCAGAACCCCCGCCTGAAAATACGGCGCAGGCTCAACGCAGAACCCGCCGCCGGCAGATTCCCGCATACAGGCACAAAGAAGACCGGAAGCCCGGGCGGAAACCCCCAGGGATACCGGCCATGATTCAAGCTGGGCCAGCTGGATTCGAACCAGCGAGTGCAGGAGTCAAAGTCCTGTGCCTTACCGCTTGGCGATGGCCCAATATCTTAGTCCTCTTCTATTTCGCTGAGTATTTCGCGCATTATTTTAGCACATTTTCTCAGCGTTTAATATCATAGCATAAAGTTTGGCGCTTTGCAAGAAGTTTAACAGAGCCGGCGGCAAATCGCATCCTGCGGAACCCGGCGGCAGACCGGCAAACCCGGGTTATAACCGGACAGGATAAAATTTGCGGGAAAAACCGCAAAAAAAGGAAGCCTTCCGGCTTCCATCTTATCGAAGGTGGATAAAGGGATTCGAACCCTTGGCCTCCAGAGCCACAATCTGGCGCGCTAACCAGCTGCGCTATACCCACCATATGAAATTACAAACGAGCCTGAAGGGATTCGAACCCCCGACCCACGGCTTAGAAGGCCGTTGCTCTATCCGGCTGAGCTACAGACTCAGACTCCCGCTTCCCGCAATACAGGCGGCCGTTCGGCTCCGTCCGCACGCGGATACACGCAAGAGCAGGTGATGGGAATCGAACCCACGTATCCAGCTTGGAAGGCTAGTGTTCTACCATTGAACCACACCTGCACGAAATGGTATCGGGGTGACAGGATTCGAACCTGCGACTTCCTGGTCCCAAACCAGGCGCTCTAGCCAAACTGAGCCACACCCCGGTATACTTAAGGCACCGAAAATCTGCCCCGCACCATATGCGCCATTTACAGCGCACAAATTATTATAAATGATGCGTTCCGCATTGTCAACCGTTTTTTTCGGGATCAGAGAAACTTCTGCATATACGTCAGTTCTCCCTGATCGTCCACATTCACGAGCATATAGGCCGGAAGCCGCCCCTCCTGGCGCGGATAGGACAGACTGCCCGGATTTAAGACCAGCACGCCGCCGATCACGTTATGGTACGGCTTGTGCGTATGGCCGAACATGGCGATGTCGCAGCCGCGGCTTCTCGCCTCATCCGCCAGCCCCTCAGGGCCGATGGAGACCCCGTAATAGTGTCCGTGGGTCAGCAGAACACGGTGGCGGCCCAGCATGATCTCTCTTTCCTTATCCAGCATGGAGAAGAAATCGTTATTGCCCAGCACCATCTCCATCCGGCACCCCGGATTCACCCAGTCCGCGATGAACATCTCGCTGCCCTCCGCGTCTCCCAGATGGATCAGCATATCGAGAGGCTTATGTCTCTCGATGACCAGCCGCAGATTGTCATCCTTGCGGTGGGTATCGCTGACAACCAGTACCTTCATTCCAGCTCCTCCCTCAGCAGCCGTTCCATGGCGCGGAGCGCTTTGCCGCGGTGACTGATCTCATTCTTCTTCTCCGCCGGTATCTCGGCCGATGTCATACCATATTCCGGCAGATAAAAGATCGGATCGTACCCGAAGCCGCCGCTGCCGGCCGGCCGGTGGGCGATCACTCCCTCCACCGCTCCGTCCGTATGAAGCACACGCCCGTCCGGAAGCACCGCCGCAATGGCACAGACGAACCGGGCGGTCCGCTCTTCCTCCTTCGCACCGGCAAGCCGATCGATGATAACCTGGTTCTTCACCTCATAGGAGGTATCCTCGCCCAGATAACGGGCCGAATAAATGCCCGGCTCTCCGCCCAGATAATCCACAACCAGCCCGGAATCATCCGCCAGCACGATGTCTCCTGTCTGCCGCCAGACCGCCCCGGCCTTGATCGCGGCGTTCTCCGCGAATGTAGCCCCATCCTCCACAATATCCGCGGACACGCCCGCGTCCTTCATCGAGAGGATCTCCAGGCCCAGATCCGCCAGGATCATGCGGAATTCCCGCATCTTTCCCGCATTGCCGGTAGCTACGATAATCTTATGTTTCATAAAACTACAGCTCACTCCTTTGCCGCCTGCTTCCTCAGAGGAGGCTTCGGCCCGATATACTGGTAATAATACGTCTTCATCATACCGTTATAGATCTTCCGGTTTTTGTCCGCCTTCCGCCCGATATACCGCTCCGCGTCTTCATAGGCCGTGATCACATAGGCGGACCAGCTGTCCAGCTGGCGGATCTTCTCACCCAGCTCCTTATAGAGTCCCGGCAGATTCTCCTTCTCCTCGATCCGCTCGCCGTAGGGCGGGTTCGTGATCAGAAAACCGTATTTCTTCGGATGACTCAGGGCGCTTAACGGCCTCTGCTGCAGATGGATCAGCTTCTCCACTCCGGCCCGCGCCGCGTTGGCCCTGGCCACCTTCATGACCTCGCCGTCAATGTCATAGCCCTGGATATCCGTCTCTGCCGGCAGCTTCTGAAGCTCCTCCGCTTCCTCAAAGGCATCGTCCCAGAAGTCCTGCGGCACCAGATTCTCCCACGACTGAGCCAGAAACGTCCGGTTCTTACCCGGCGCCATATTCGCCGCCATCATCGCCGCCTCGATCGGAAATGTACCGCTCCCGCAGAAAGGATCCACCAGAATCCGGTCGCCCTTCCACGGCGTCAGAAGGATCAGCGCCGCCGCCAGCGTCTCGGAGATCGGCGCCGCGCCGGCTTCTGTCCGGTAGCCCCGCTTATGCAGGGATTCCCCGGTGGTATCGATGCCGACCGTAACCTGATCTTTATAAAGAAAGACCCGCAGCGGATAATCCGGTCCTGTCTCCGGCAGTACGTTGACGCCGTAAGCGGCCTTCATCCGATCCACCATAGCCTTCTTCATGATCCGCTGGATGTCCGACGGGCTGAACAGCTTGCTTCGGATCGAAGAAGCCTTCGCCACCCAGAACCGGCCGTCCTTCGGAAGAAATTCCTCCCAGGCGATGGCCTTCGTATTCTCGAACAGTTCGTCGAAGGTCTCCGCCCGGAAGCTGCCCGCCTTCACGAGCACCCGCTCCGCCGTTCGCAAAAAGATATTCGCCCGGCAGACCGCCTCCTCGTCGCCGACGAACGTAACGCGCCCGTCCTCCACCAGCGACGGCTCATATCCCAGATCGATGATCTCCCTCTTAAGCACCGCCTCCAGCCCGAAATGGCAGGGCGTAATGATCTCATACAGCTTCTTCACTCTATTCCTCTCTGTTCTTCTTAAAATGAAGCCGGCGTTTCAGGCCAACCGGATATTCCCGACAACTCCGCCGTCAAAATCATAGATTGTAAACTCGTCTCCGTCCAGGACCGCGTAACTTGGCGGATTTCCGCCCTTAGGCAGCGCGGCCGAGCCGGGATTCAAAAGATAATGGCCGTCCATCGCCCGCGCCACCGGCAGATGGATATGGCCGAAGATCATCGCGTCCCCCGGCTGCAGCGGAGGCAGATTCTCCTCATTATAAATGTGTCCGTGCGTAGCGTAGAGGGTCTTCCCGTTCAGCGCCAATACGGCATAGTCCGCCATGATCGGGAAACGCAGCACCATCTGATCCACTTCCGAATCACAGTTGCCGCGCACAGCCCAGATCCGGTCCCTGTATTCATTAAGCATGGCAAAAACCTGCTTCGGTTCATAATCCCTGGGCAGGTCATTGCGGGGGCCGTGATACAGCAGATCCCCGAGAAGGATCAGCCTCTCCGCCCCGATCCTTTCAAACGCATCCAGCACCTTCCTGCAGTAATAGGCAGAGCCGTGGATATCGGACGCGAACATATATTTCATACTTCCCGTTCCTCCGTCGTGAAACACCCGTCATTTTCAACTGGCTATATTTTATAGCCGCCCGCCCATTCTGTCAACTTAAGATTCATCTGACGGCCGGATTTCGTGAACGCGGCGCTATTTCCCCGCAACCAGATGCTGCCCCCGGTAAGCGTTCAGTCCGCCTGCCGCGTTGACCACCTGATATCCCCTGTCGCAAAGATGATTGCAGGCCAGCATGCTCTGGCTTCCCCGGACGCAGTAGAATACCAGCGGAATCCCCGCCGGCAGTTCTTCCATGCGCTCCTCCAGCTCGTCAAAAGGAATGTTCACCGCTCCCAGAAGATGGCCTTTTTCATAGGCGTCCCGGCTCCGCAGATCCACCAGATATATCTGCCGGCCTGTCGTGATCCAGTATTCAAGCTCCCGCATACTTATGATCGGATAACGCATCTTATTCCCCCGTCCCCTTTTACTGCCAGTATATGCGGACAGCCGGCTGTGCGTGTCCGAGCGGCGCACCACGCAAAAAAACCGCCCTGCCTGTTAAGACAGAGCGGTCTCCCGTTTTGCGCTTAGCGGTTATTGCTGCCGCCGCAGTTCTTGCTGCTGTTCTTGCCTGTGCCGTTCTGGCTGTTGTTCTGGTTATTGTTCTGGTTGCTGCCCGTGCCGTTCTGGCTGTTATTCTGGTTGTTGTTCTGGCTGTTTCTGGATTCGTCCATATCGTAGCTGTTCTTTGCCATTGTCTGGTACCTCCTGACATGAAAAAGTTATTTGTTACAGGAGTAGTATGGCTCGGAAAATAAAATATATACACGCGTTTATCCGTAAAATTCCATCTCAGCTTCCCAGGACGCGGGCGATCCGTATGGGGGCGCGGTACGCCCAGTTCGAGATCTTGACGCCGGTCTTCTCGGTAGAAGCATGCACGATCTGACCATTGCCGATATAGATGGCCACATGGTTTACGTGTCCTCCGCTGCCATAGAACACCAGATCGCCGGGCTGGACCTGATCCGCGCTCACCGTCATTCCCTGACACGCCTGGGAAGCGGATGTCCTCTCCAGACCGATCCCCGCCGCATTCTGCATGACATAGCGGGTAAATCCGGAGCAGTCCACACCTGTATGGGGATCCGTACCGCCGTACACATACCGGCATCCTACAAACTGAAGAGCGTAATTCACAACCTGCTGGCGCAGAGCGCCCGCCGCCGCGGACTGTACCTGTTCCCGGACCGCTTCCTCCTGCTGCGCGGCTTCCCATTCCTGACGGCTGTAGACCGTCACCTGGCGGTCCGATACATAGCCGGTTCCATCTCCGACGCTTATCTCCAGCCACCCGCCGTCTTCCGCTCCGGTTACGGTGAAATTCTCACCAGCGGACGCGGTTTTTAAGATATCCCATGAATCCATCGCTGCATAGATATCCGCGCTGCCCGACGCAACATACGCGATATATTCGGTCGCAAGCGGTCCGCTCAGCGGTTCATATGCGGCCGCCTCCGCCCGCAGGGAGCAGAAAAGCGCCATGCACAGTCCAATTACCGTGATTCCGGTTCTGTATCGAAATTTATCCTTCTTCATCCTTCCGTCTCCTGTTCTGCTGTCTTCACGTCCTGTAATAACATTCCCGCGCCGCGGCCCTATCGCGGCCGCCCTACGAGAGCACATCCACGATCCGCACCGGCGTCCGGCGGTTCCACGCCGAGATCTTGATGCCTGTCTTCTCGGAGGACGCGTGAACGATCTGTCCGTTGCCTATGTAGATCGCCACATGATTGATCGTACCGTTCTTGCTGTAGAAGATCAGGTCTCCCGGCTTCGGCGTGTCCACCCGTCTGCCTTCTCCGGCCTGCGCCCGGGAGCTGTGGGACAGCCCTACCCCGGCCGCATGGCGCATCACGTAAGCCGTAAAGCCGGAGCAGTCGGCCCCGGTGTGGGGATCCGTACCGCCCCAGACGTAACGTCCGCCGACAAACTGAAGGGCGTAATCCACGACCTTCCCTCTCAGAAGCGCTTCCTCATTCACCTTCTCCCGCGCGATCTCTACCAGAACCGCGCCGTCGGAAAGCCTCACATAACCTTCCGCGGAATCCGCCGCGATCTCCGCCCAGCCGCCGTCATAGGATATTACCTCATAAACCCGGCCGCCGTACGCCTCCGCCGTCTTCCCCGAAAAGATATTCGCCTCATTGTAAATATTCATCACCGACGCTTCGACCTTCAGCCTGTAGGAGGAACGGGTCTCAACCCCAACGGTTCCCGCGCAGCCCGCGGCTTCCGCCTGTCCGATCCCTCCGGGAACTGCCGCGGACAAAACCGCGTAAAGGAAAACTCCTGCCAAAAATTTCTGTTTCATTAAAATCATTTCCAATCTCCGGCAAATCTGTTACAAATTTGTTACATCTGGAAATAATTATATTTCTTTTTTATTACTTTGTCAATACGGAAAGTTAAAATTCATTATACAAGTCGTTTTCCCACAGACTGCGCGGCGTTCTGTCTGCCGGCAGGCGTAAAAAAACACCGGACGGGTCAAAACCCGTCCGGTGTCACACTGCATTCCTGATATGCCCGTTATCGCCGGTTGATGCCGCGGATGATCGTGACGATCAGCCAGATGGCCAGAACCGGCCAGAGCAGCGGGGCCAGCAGCGAGAATATCCCGCCGATGATCATGAATACCAGATAGATCACGGCAAACACGATCAGAAATACCAGCAGCTTACCGTACCATTTGCTCAGATCAAACAGATGGAAGGAGCCCTTCCCCCGGCTGCTTCCCGAACCGCTGTAACCGCGGTCGTCATACCCGTCGCCGCCGGAATAGGTATCTCCGTAACCGCGGTCGGTATAACGCCGCTCGCCCGCTTCCTCCTCATCCAGTTCCGTAGTATCCTCGATATTCTTGGCGATCAGCCGGGGAGTTCCCAGCTCTTCGACCACCTCTTCCTCGGAGCGGCCCTTCGCGACCTCTCCGTCGATATATTCGCGATAATACTGCACATTCTCTTCCAGCACGTTCTGCGGCACATCGCCCGACAGGTCGCGGCGCAGGGACTGGAGGAATTCTTCTTTGTCCATTCGAAACTCCTTTATCTGTAAATATGATTATTCTACCATACATTTCCCCGGACGTAAAGACCTTTGCGCCGACCGCGCGGTTTTAGTCCGCGGCCCTACTGAATATTCTCCTTGATCGTACCTTTCCGGTAAGCGTCCAGAAGCTCCCGCAGATCACGGATCTTCTCCTTCAGGTCAACGCCCAGATCCGTGTCTCCCACCATAACGCGGCTCTTCATCTTCTCTACGATCGTCACCTTCGGCGTGCTCTTCCCGCCGGGATGGAACGGCTTATGCTCCGCCAGGGCCAGATGGCGGGAATTATAGATCAGCGTATAACCCGCGATGCCGGTCTTGCTCTGATAGGCCTTGGAAAGTCCGCCGTCGATGATGTAAAGCTTGCCGCCGGCCTTAATGGGCGTCTCGCCGTCCTTGATCTTCACCGGCACATGACCGTTGATGATGTGGCTGCCCTTCGTGGGAAGACCGAACTCCGTGAGAATCTTATCGCAATATTCTTCCTTTACGCTCAGCTGATAGTATATGTTGTAAGTCTCCTTATGCGTCGACTTGTCCTCCACAAAATAATTCTCAAACGTAGTCATCTTGTCCTTGCCGTAGACCGGCGACTTGGCGCCGCACCACAGATACCACATGAAATCCCGGCACGCCTCCTTGCCCGGATGGTTCTCCGGATAGAAATACGCGTTCTGGACGATCCTGTCCAGAGTATCCATCATCGCCCGGCCGGAACAGGTCTGTCCGTTGAATGACATCTCCGCAAAGCTGCCGTCCTCCCGCATCGGAATGCAGCCATGGTAAAGGAGATTGTTATTATAGCACTTATACATGGATCCGTGGGTATAGAGGAATTTCACATGCTTATGGAGCAGCGCGCTGTGCTTAAAAGACAGCGCCAGCGTGTGCAGAAGCTCGTCCTCCTCCGGCGTAAGAGCCAGCGGATCCTTCGGATCGATGGTCGGGAAACGCATATCCAGCATCGGATAGGCGATTCCGTCCACGGTCACGGTTCCATTTTCGAAATCGATCTTCTCCAGAAGGCAGCGGTTATCCATCCTGTACTCCGGGTGGCGCTTTATGATCTGCCCCTCCACCTTAAACTGGATAACGGCGATGGCCTTGTGCATCTTGGCCGCCAGTCCCGGATCCACCGCGTCGTAGATATTCTCGTCCAGGATATGGGGCGCGAACCGCTTGCAGGGATCGTCCCGGTAAGTCGCGGCGGCAAACATGGACAGCGGACGCAGGTTAATGCCGTAGCCGTCCTCCAGCACGTCGAAGCTGTTATAGCTGATCGCGATACGCAGCACATTGCAGATGCAGGCCAGATTACCGGTAGCCGCGCCCATCCAGGAGATATCGTGATTGCCCCACTGAATATCCACATCGTGGAAATGCATCAGCTCCTCCATGATCAGATCGGCCCTGGGGCCGCGGTCAAAAATATCACCGATGATATGGAGACGGTCAATGGTCAGCTTCTGGATCAGCTCGCACAGGGCGCAGATGAACGGATCCGCAATATCGATATCGATGATGGAACGGACGATCTCGCTGTAGTAGACCTTCTTATTATCATCGTTATAATCCACATGGAGCAGCTCGTCGATGATATAAGCGAAATCCGCGGGCATGCTCTTGCGGACCTTGGAGCGGGTGTATTTGGAGGAAACCTCCTTGCTGATCTGGACCAAACGGTAGATCGTGATCCGCTTCCAGTCGTCGCCGGCTCTTCCCTCCCGCTCCATGCGGGCCAGCTCCTTCTTCGGATAATAGATCAGACTGGCCAGTTCATCCTGATCCTCCTCGGGAATCACATAGCCGAAGGTCTCCTTGATCTTCTCCCGAATGATACCGGATGAGGAACGCAGAAGATGGATAAACGCCTCATGCTCTCCGTGCAGGTCGCTGAAGAAATATTCGGTGCCTTTCGGCAGGCCGCCGATGGCGGTCAGATTGATGATCTCGCTGGCCGCGGCCCGTATCGTCGGATACTCGCGGGCCAGAAGCTTCAGATATGCCAAATCGCGCATGGTACAGATCCCCCCAATATGTGCGTAAACGGAAAACGACAGTTAAATCATGTTCAGTATAGCATAATTGAGTGAAAATGGAAAGCTTGCGCGGATGTATACATGAAGCAGGATGGAACGGAAGCCTGCTTCTCCCTACGGGGCGGCCGCATATTCTGGCATACGCTGTTCGGCCGCGCCGCCGGGAATCGCCGGATCCTTCATCTGGTAAACTCGATAATATTCCTTCGTGGATTCGTCCTTTACCGTCTCGGCCCGGTTGATCGAGAGAAATTTGATCAGTTCATAGCAGTCGATCCAGATCTCATGGTCGCTGTCCTTCTGAGATTCGTCGAAGATCAGCTGGATTCCGAAATGGAGATGGGGATCCTCGATGTTGTTCGTATTCTCCGTGCTGCTGTAGCCGGTGCGTCCCAGATAACCGATCACGTCCCCGGCCTGCACGATGCCGCCTTCCTGCAGGGACTTATGATACGGATAATTCTTTCGCAAATGCGCGTAATAGTAATACCTCCTGCCGTCAAGACTGCGTATGCCGAGCCGCCAGCCGCCGTAGCGGTTCCAACCTATGGCTTCCACACGGCCGGATTCCACGGCAATCACCGGCGTCCCTACCTGCCCCATCAGGTCATGCCCCAGATGGACGCGGTGAAAGCCGTAATCACGGGTATCCCCGAAATCATCATAGTCCGTGTACGGATAATTTTTCGCGATCGGTGAAAACGCCTTCAGGCCGTATTTAGTGACCCAGACATTGCCTTCAGTAGGAACCGGATTCCCTTTTTCATCCTTCGGCAGCGCAAATTCCGGCGCTTCCGAACCCGGAATCTCAACCTGATACATTCCGACCATACCGCCCAGCACCGCTGTGTACGCCTCCAGATAATACGGGTAATACTCCATCGCCGACGCGATATCTGCCATCTTCTCGCCGGCCAGCAGCCTCTCGGCCACCGCGTCCATATCAGACTCTTTATAGCGTGAAAAATCGCCGCCGTAGCGGGCGCCCAGATACGCCAGGATCTCGATCCAGTTCAGATGGATATCCGCCAGATACGTGTCAATATCACAGCGGAACGCCTTCTTAAGCGCTTCGGCAGGGATATCGAAATCGACCCATTTGATGTAATCCTTCTGCTCGGAGTCCTGCTGCCCATCAGCGCCAGCGTCCGCTTCCGGCTGGCCGGAATCCTCTTTTCCTTTCAACTGATCAAAACTGTCTTTTTCTTCTTTTCCTGCACTTTCCGCTTCTTCTGCATTCCCGCCGCCTGCTTTCTCCTGCTTCTCCGCCTCTCCGCTCTCCGGCGCTCCATCCTCCGCTTCTACATTCTCCGCTGATTCCACACGTTCACTCAGCGTCAGCCTGCCGCCGACCGGCGTCAGCATCAAAAGAAAAGCCAGCAAAACCACCGACTCAATGGCAATCACCAGATGTATAAGCCTTGGCTTCTTATCGGAATCCATAGAAAAACCTCCTTCGCGCCGTTTCAGGCAGGCCTGTCACGTCTACCTGATACTTATGCCGAAGGAGGTTTATTTATGTGTCTGTTCTATAGCGCTGTATAATATCCTGCCTCTATACCGCTGTGCCGTATCTTCTGTACCAGCCTGCCGCGAACGAGACAGACCTTTCCGCGAACAGACCTGACTCTTTCTGCAAGCGGATCCGGCGCTTCTCACAAGCGGGTCGGCCGTTACTGCTTCCGTCACTCTTCCGCCGTAACCGCGATATGCAGCTCGTCCAGCTGCTTCTGCTCCACCGCAGAAGGCGCGCCCATCATGATATCCTGGGCGTTCTTGTTCATCGGGAAGGCGATGATCTCGCGGATGGACTCCTCGCCCGCCAGCAGCATGACCATGCGGTCAACGCCGGGCGCGATCCCCGCGTGAGGCGGCGCTCCGTAGGTAAAGGCGTTGTACATGGCCGGGAACTTCGCTTTCACTTCTTCTTCCCCAAGACGGACCATTTCAAAGGCCTTCACCATGATCTCGGGATCATGGTTACGCACGGCTCCGGAGGACAGCTCCACGCCGTTGCAGACCAGGTCGTACTGATCCGCCATGATGGTGAGCGGATCCACCTCGCCCCGCTCCGCCGCCAGCAGGATCTCCATTCCGCCGGACGGCATGGAGAACGGATTATGGCAGAACTCCAGCTCCCCTGACTCCTCCCCGATCTCATACATCGGGAAATCAATGATCCAGCAGAACTCGTAGGTTTCTTTCTTCATATGGCCCTCGCAGGCGGCGCCCAGCATTTTCACCGCCACGCCCGCGGCCTTCTGGGCCATTTCCTTCTTACCGGCGCCGAGCACCACGAGGGTATTGGGCGCAAGACGAAGCTTCTCCGTCACCGCGGCCGCCATAGCCGGATCCCCGTTGACGAACTTGGCGATCCCGCCGGCAATCGTGCCGTTCTCGTCGCATTTGAACCAGTAAGCCTTGCTTCCGGCCTGCACCTCGATATCCGCGCAGATCTTGTCGATGGCCTTCCTGGTAAGCGTGCAGCCGGACACAGGAACCGCCTTCACGACGTTCCCCTCAAAGGGCGCGAAGCCGCACCCCGCAAGCTCTTCCGTCAGATCCGTCACCCGCAGGTCGATGCGCAGATCCGGCTTGTCCGTGCCGAACTCCTCCATGGCCTGAAGATACGGAATCCTCTGAAACGGTGCCGAAGACGCGCTGTTATACTTGCCGTACTTCGCGAAGATCGGCGGGAGCACCTCCTCCAGCACCTGGAACACGTCCTCCTTGGTCGCGAAAGCCATCTCCATATCCATCTGATAAAACTCGCCCGGAGAACGGTCGCCTCTGGCGTCCTCGTCCCGGAAGCAGGGCGCGATCTGGAAATACCGGTCAAAGCCCGCGGTCATCAGTAGCTGCTTGAACTGCTGCGGCGCCTGGGGAAGCGCATAGAACTTGCCGGGATGCTTTCTGGCGGGCACCAGATAATCCCTTGCGCCTTCCGGCGAGGAAGCGGTAAGGATCGGGGTGGTGATCTCCAGGAATCCACGCTCGATCATGGCATTTCTCAGGGCCGATACCACGTTGCAGCGCAGCACGATATTCTTCTTAACCTCCGGATTGCGCAGATCCAGATAACGGTATTTCAGGCGGAAGGTCTCATCCGCGTCCCGGGAGCGGTTGATCTCAAAGGGCAGCTCCCCATGGCGGCAGGCTCCCAGCACCTGGATCTTCTCCGGCACGATCTCGATCTCTCCCGTCGGTATCTTCGGATTGACGCTGCTTCTCTCCCGAACCACGCCGGTCACGGAGATCGTCGATTCCTTATTCAGCGGCTTGACCACCGCCATCATCTTCTCATCCTCTATGACCACCTGGGTCGTGCCATAAAAATCACGCACGATCATAAACGCCAGATTGCTTCCGACTTCCCTTACGTTCTCCATCCAGCCTGCGATTGTAACCTGTTCTCCAACATTGCTCTTTCTCAGTTCTCCGCAAGTATGTGTTCTTGACTGCATTGATGAATCCTCCCGACGCGGCGTCCTTCTGAGGAACCGCTCACTGTAATAAA
>CANQBX010000042.1 GCA_947589095.1 uncultured Lachnospiraceae bacterium | reverse complement strand
GTGCCGTTTCGGGATCTGACGGAGCGGGAGAAGGATCTGGTGTTCCACGGCCCGGCGAAGAAATACCATCTGCTTTACCATAACGAGAAAACCAATACCGCCGGAGAAATGGATTTTACGTATTTTAACGCGATCTATACGGTGGAGAACGCGCTTTCCCATGTGAAGGATGAGAAGGGCATGAAGCGCGTGGAGAAATTCCTGAAGATCGGTCCCTGCCCGGACTGCGGCGGAAGCCGTCTGTCGGACGCGGCCAGGGCGCCGCGGCTTCGCGGGATCTCGCTTGCGGAGGCGTGCCGGATGACGCTTTCGGATCTGATCGCGTGGGTGGAAGGCGTTCCGGCTTCCCTGCCGGTGGAAATGCGGCCCATGGCGGAGAGCATCTGCGAATCCTTCCTGCACGCCGCGAAGCGGCTCATGGATCTGGGGCTGTCCTATCTGACCCTGGACCGGGAGGCTTCCACGCTCTCCACCGGGGAGCGCCAGCGGATGCAGCTGGCGCGGGCCGTCCGCAACCGCACCACCGGCGTTCTGTATGTGCTGGATGAGCCGTCCATCGGTCTGCATCCGCAAAATATCGAGGGCGTCACCGGCGTGATGGACGATCTGGTGGCAGACGGCAATTCGGTGATTCTGGTAGACCACGACACCACGATCCTTTCCCACGCGGACTGGCTGATCGAGCTGGGACCGGAAGCCGGCGCCGGCGGAGGAACTGTGATCGCGGAGGGAGAGACCGCGCAGATCGAAAAGGATCCGGCTTCGAAGATCGGTGGTTTTCTGTCCGGACGGTCGGCCGTCCGGCTGCGCCGCGAACTTCGCCCGGATGAGATCTTTGCGCTGGGGCGGATCCATCTCTCCACCGGTCCGATCCATACGGTGCAGCCGCTGGAAGTGGCTTTCCCGAAGGGGCGGCTGATCGCCGTCACCGGCGTGTCCGGTTCGGGGAAGACTACGATGGTGCTGGAAAGCCTGATCCCGGCGCTGCAGTGCATGGCGGGCGGGGAGCATTTTCCGGAACATATACGGTCGGTTTCCGCGGAGGGAATCCGCAGCGTCAAGCTGATCGACGCCGCGCCGATCGGCATCAACGTCCGGTCCACGGTGGCCACCTACGCCGACGTTCACGACGAACTGCGCAAGGTCTACGCCAGGACGGAGGCCGCGAAGCGCGGAGGGTATAAGGCGGGGGATTTCTCCTATAATACCGGGAACCTGCGCTGCCCGGTCTGCGACGGAACCGGATCGATCAGCCTGGACGTACAGTTTCTGCCGGATGTGGATATCCCCTGTCCGGAGTGCCGCGGAAGCCGGTATTCGAAGGAAGCGTACCGCATCCGCCGGATTCCGAAGAAGGGTGCGGGCCGGCCGCTGTCGCTTCCGGAGCTGATGGACAGGAGCGTGGACGAGGCGATGGAGGTCTGCCGGGATCTGCCCAATGTCTTTCGAAAGCTTCAGGTTCTGCATGATCTGGGACTGGGATATCTGACTCTGGGTGAGGAGACGCCCGGGCTTTCCGGCGGGGAAGCCCAGAGGCTGAAGCTGGCCAGCGAGATGGGACGGGGCCAGGAGGATGCGGTATTTGTCTTCGACGAGCCGACCATCGGGCTGCATCCGTTAGATGTGCTGACGCTTCTTAAGGTGTTCCGTCGTCTTACGGAGAGCGGCGCGACGGTGATCGTCATCGAGCACGACCTGGATATGATCCGGAACTCGGATTACTGCATCGATATGGGGCCGGGAGGCGGCGTACACGGCGGCCGGATTGTAGCCTGCGGGACGCCGGAGGAGATCCGGGAGAATCCGGAGAGCGTTACGGGGAAATATCTGTGAAAGAGAACCTGCGTTTGCGACGGTAAGCGGCAGCAGAAAACCGACGCGGATCGTCGTGGCGGAAATGGTGGGGATCGGCGCGGATTGCCTCGGAAAAAGGAACAGCGCCGTGGCAAGCCTGTGTCAGACAACCGGCGGTTTCAGGGAGGAAAGATTATTGCGGGAATTTCATCCGTCTCAGAAAGAGGCGATTACGCATAAGGACGGGCCGATGATGGTTCTGGCGGGGCCAGGCTCCGGCAAGACCACGGTGATCACCCACCGGGTGAAGTATCTGGTAGAAGAATGTGGTGTGGATCCGGCGTCCATTCTGGTGATCACGTTTACCCGGGCGGCTGCCCGGGAGATGCAGGAGCGGTTTGAGAAGCTGATGGAGGAGGAAACGGCGGCATCCCGCGTCAGCTTCGGCACCTTCCATTCTATTTTCTTTACGATCCTTAAATACGCCTACCGCTATCAGGCGTCCAACATCGTCCGCGAGGAACAGCAAACCCGCTTCGTGCGGGAGATGGTGGAGAAGTTAAAGCTGGAGATCGAGGACGAGCACGATTTTATTTCCGCGGTGCTGGGGGAGATCAGCTTCGTCAAAAGCGAGATGGTGGATCTGCGCCATTACTATTCCCAGAACTGTTCCGAGGAGATGTTTAAGGAGATTTACGCCGGTTATGAGGAACGGATGCGGCGGGCGAATCTTCTGGATTTCGACGACATGCTGGTCATGTGCTACGAGCTTTTCACGAAGCGGCCCGACATTCTGGCGGCCTGGCGGCACAAGTACACATACGTGATGATTGATGAGTTCCAAGATATTAATAAGATCCAGTACGAGATCGTGCGAATGCTGGCAAAACCGGAGGACAACCTGTTCATTGTCGGCGACGACGACCAGTCGGTGTACCGGTTCCGCGGTTCCAGGCCGGAGATCATGCTGGGGTTCCCGAAGGATTATCCGGAGGCGAAGACCGTGCTGCTGGGCGTCAATTACCGCTCTACGGTCGAGATCGTGGAGACCGCCTCCCGCCTGATCCGCCATAATCAGAAACGCTACGATAAGAAGCTGGAAGCGGCCCGCGGTCACGGCCGCCCGGTCGTTACCTGCGCAAGCGCCGACGCCCAGGCGGAGACGCTGCGGATCGTGGATGAGATCCAGGGCTATGTGCAGGCCGGGTACCGGCTGGAGGACATCGCGATCCTTTACCGGACAAACTTAAATCCAAGGCTGATGATCGAGAAGCTGATGGAATTCAATATTCCGTTTACGATGAAGGACAGCCTGCCGAATCTCTACGACCACTGGATCTCCAAAAATGTGCTCGCTTACATAAACGCGGCCCGGGGAGACTTAAGCCGCGGCAACATTTTGCAGATCATCAATCGCCCCAACCGCTATATCAGCCGGGACGCGCTGGAGGACGCGGCGGTGTCCTGGGATCGGGTAGAGTCTTTCTACCAGGATAAGCGCTGGATGATAGAGCGGATCGAACAGCTGCGCTACGATCTGATGATGCTTAAGACCATGCCGCCTGCGGCCGCGGTCAACTATATCCGCAAGGCAGTCGGCTATGACAATTACATTAAGGAATACGCTCTTTACCGGCGTTTAAAGCCGGAGGAGCTTGCGGAAACGCTGGACCAGCTGCAGGAGAGCGCGGCGAATTATAAGACGATGGAGGCCTGGTTCGACCACATGGAGGATTACAGAAAGAGACTCCAGGAGCAGGCGCAGGCCCAGCGGGCCGCCCATGAGGGCGTATCGTTAATGACGATGCACGGCTCGAAGGGACTGGAATTTTCCGTGGTCTATATCCTGGATGCCAACGAGGGCGTTACGCCTCACCGAAAGGCGGTGCTGGACGCGGATCTGGAGGAGGAGAGGCGAATGTTCTACGTGGCCATGACGCGGGCGAAAGACCGGCTCCATGTCTGCTGGGCGAAAAAGCGTTACGGCAAGAAGCAGGAAGTGTCCCGGTTCGTGGAAGAGTATCTTTAACCGCAGGGGTGAGTCAGTTCGCCCGGGGATTGGGGTGACGGCGTCGCCCGGCAGGTTCGGGCGGCGCCGGAGAGACCGGCTGCTGATTCGTGCGTAAGCGGTGCGCGGCGGGTCCGCACAGGCGTATCGGGCGGAATGCCGCCGTGCGCCGCGGTACGGAAACCGCATGAAATAAAACGCCAGTAAATACAATCAGGAGGATCAATTTATGGAAGCCAGACAGAAGATCACGTATTACGACTGTGCCTCCGGCCGGGTGACGTTCGAGGAGAGAACGCCCGGGGTGGTGGACGAATCCACGCTTACCCGCCAGGTGGAATCGAATGTGGTGGGCATTTATCCCGATTATATCTATCAGACCATGGAAGGCTTCGGCTGTGCAATGACAGAGAGCGCCTGCTGGCTGCTGTCGAAGATGACGCCGCAGACGCGCAGGGAGGCGCTGGAGTGCTGGTTCGGCGCAAAGGGTATGGACGCCAGGTTCATCCGTATCCCCATCGACAGCTGCGATTACGCGCTGAGCGAGTATCAGGCGGTGGAGGATCCGGCCGCGGATCCGGAGCTGGCCACATTTTCCATCAAAAGGGACAGGCAGTACATTCTTCCGGTGGTGAAGGAAGCCATGGCGCTGGCCGGGCACGAGCTGAGCGTTCTTTTGAGTCCCTGGTCGCCGCCGGCGGCCTGGAAGACGCCGCCGGAGATCAGCCAGAATGACGCGGCGGTTTATGGCGGACAGGGCCTGGAGGTTGACTTTACGAAGCCGGGGAGATGCTTCGGCGGCCGCTTAAAACCGGAGTTCTACGGTTCCTGGGCCAGATATCTTGTCAAATACATCCTGGCCTATCTGGAAGAGGGGATCAACGTGACCATGCTTTCCGTGCAGAACGAGGCCAGCGCCGCTACGTCCTGGGACAGCTGCCTGTGGTCCGGCGAGGAGGAAAGCCGCTTTCTGCGGGATTTCCTTTATCCGGAGATGAAAGCCGCCGGGCTTGCCGGGCGGGTCGGGATCTATATCTGGGATCATAATAAGGAGCGCATGGTGGAGCACATCGGCTCGATGATGGAAAACGGGATCGCCGGACTGGTGGAAGGCTTCGCCTATCATTGGTACAGCGGGGATCATTTCGAGGCTCTGTCCATGCTGCATGGGCGCTATCCGGATAAGGTGCTGATGCACTCGGAAAGCTGCGGGCTCCATATGCCGGGAAAAGCCCTGTCCTTTGATATTACGGACGCGGTGCTTGAGGATCTGCCGGAGACGGTCAGGAAAGCGGCGGAGATATCCCCGCTTGAGATGGATTACCGGGACGCGGCGGCTTATGCCCATGACATTATCGGCGATCTGAACCACGGCATGAACCGCTTCATCGACTGGAACCTTTGTGTAGACCGAAACGGCGGTCCCCGCCATGTGCCGGGGGGATTTGCGGCGCCCATCATCGCGGAGGACGACGGCGGATATACCCGGACGGTGTCTTACGAGTATCTGCTGCAGATCGCCCGGACAATTCCCGCGGGAAGCCGCAGGCTTGGCGTCAGTGTATGGTCCGGACAGGCGGAGGCGGCGGCAGTACTGCGGCCGGACGGAACCATCGGGCTTCTGCTTCTGAACCGGACGGATGAGGACCGGAAGGCGGCGGTCCGGCTAAGCGGGCATCTGTGCCAGGTAACGCTGCCGGCGCGCACATTGTCTGTGGTAGAATTCGCAGGATGAGTGCCGCGGCGCGGCGGTTCTGCCCGCGCGGGGGCTGCGCGGCGGTGCCGGGAAAAGCCCGCGGCTGGTTTGTGAGGCGTCGGTGATGTCGGCAAATGCCCGCGGCTGGTTCGTGAGGCGTCGGTGATGCCGGGAAAAGCCCGCGGCTGGTTCGTGAGGCGTCGGTGATGCCGGGAAAAGCCCGCGGCTGGTTCGTGAGGCGTCGGTGATGCCGGGAAAAGCCCGCGGCTGGTTTGTGAGGCGTCGGTGATGCGGCAAATGTCCGCAATTGATTCGTGGGCGGCGGTAATGCCGTGAAAATATCCGGAATGTATAAAAAGTCCTTGCGTTTCTTCAGTCTGTCTGATAGAGTGAAGATGCAGGGGATCAGGTAACCGCAGCATGGAAGAGCCGCAGAGGCGGCAGAGAGGAATGATTATGGCGATGGAGAATGAAGAGAGAGAAGAGATGACCGTGACGCTCACGCTGGATGACAACACGGAGCTGGAATGCGTTGTGCTGACCATATTCGAGGCGGGCGGCCGGGATTATATCGCGCTGCTGCCCACGGAGGGCGAAGACGCGGATACCGGCGAGGTCTATCTGTACCGTTATTCGGAGACGGACGGACAGCCGGAGCTGGACAATATCGAGGACGACGACGAGTACGAGATCGTCGCGGACGCGTTCGATGAACTGCTGGATGACGAGGAGTTTGACGAACTGATCGGCGAGGATGAGCTGGACGAGCTTGAGTAGCCGAACAGAAAGCGTCACAAACCGGAGTGGAGAAACTTCGGGGCAGCTGCAGATTCAGGGAAAAGTTCCGTGGAAGCCGGCGAAACGGATTTGGGAAATAAAATGCCGGATAATCTAAGTGTAATTCAAGATCAGTAGGGGGCTGATATGACGAACAGGATCATATCAGCCCGTTTTCTGAGACAGATTCGTATTTGCTTTCCGGCGGATTGTTTCAGGTGGCAGACCGGACAAAATGGTCCGGAACGGACTGTTGCTTGGGCGGCCGCCCTAACCTTAGGGCTCAGCCGGTGACGCCGTCGCCAGCCGGCTGTTGGAGTATTCGCCGGTAAATGTTACATCCCGGCCGAACCAGTCCGGCGGCGTGAAGGCGAGGGCCGCTGCTTCGGTTGGAAATTCCACCTCAGCCAGGATCAGGCCTTTATATGCGCCTTCGAAGACGTCCATTTCGACGGTAAGATCCGCGGCGTCAGATACAGCACCATGGCCCGCGGCGTCGGCCAGGTCATCCGCATCATCAGCCACAGCGCCTGGATCCGCGTTACGCATCGCGCTGTAAGCTTTCTGCAGCGGAAGCAGATACCGCTTCTTTGTAAGAATCCTTCCGTCCGCTTTCGCAAGCAGATGCGCGTAAGCTTCCCTCGTCAGAGGAAGGTTATATTCCTCGCGGGCCAGAAGCCCGCCGCCTTTATAGGTCATGTAATAGGTATCGTCCTCCCGCCGGACGCGCACTGTCGGCGCGGTACACAGATAGGCCTGTTCGATCTGATGGAACGGCCAGCTGCGGTAGTCTTCGGGCGGTGTGTCGATAAGATATTTGCGTTCAATTTCCATAGAAGAAACCTCCTTCCATACCGGACAATGATTGTTTGACTCCCGAATCGGCGCGGGTATATCTATCGAAATTATATCATATCCATGGCTATTTGCAAAAGAAAATACCATCGTATACCTATGAGAAATCAGAAAGAAGGAATCCGCAAATGAACCGCGACAGAGAAACAGAAGAAAAGACCGTCCGCGTCGTTCTGGACGATCTGCCCTACGGACATGCGTCGGAGCAGGAGATAGGCGGCCCCATCGGCCGGATCCGCATCCCGGATGGCGTCCGAAAGGAGCGGATCTACCGGGACATCATCCTTATCGCCTGGCCCAGCCTGGTGGAGCTGGTGCTGACCCAGCTGACCAGTATCGCCGATCAGATCATGGTCGGGCGGCTCCCCGGGCAGGAGGGGATCAACGCGCTGGCGGCCGTGGGTCTGGCGGCCCAGCCCAAATTTCTTCTGATGACGATGATCCAGGCGCTGAACGTAGGCGCCACGGCTATGATCGCCCGCTTCCGCGGACAGCAGAACCGGGAACGCTCCAATCTGGTCTTTAAGCACGCCATGATCCTGAATCTGTTCATGTCGCTTTTGTTCATGGCGCTGGGGCTGGTCTTCTGCGAGCAGCTGATCCGTTTCATGGGCGGCACCGGCATCAGCGAGGAGACGCTGAAGCTGGGCGACGATTATCTGCGGATCCAGCTCTACGGATTTATCCCCCTGTGCCTCGCCATCACCGTGACGGCGGCCCTGCGGGGCATCGGCGACACCAGGACGCCGATGATCTACAACACCATCGCCAACGTGGTGAACCTGCTTTTCAACTACATCATGATCTACGGCCATTTCGGCGTTCCGAAAATGGGCGTGGCAGGCGCCTCGTGGGCGACGATCATCGGCCAGACGGTGGCCTTCGGCATCGCCATGTGGGTGTCCTTCGGGAAGAAGCATTACGTTTATCTGGACTTTAAGGAGAAATTCCGCTTCGACACGGACCTGATGGGCCGCGTGGTCGGCATCGGCATTCCATCCATGATGGAGCAGCTGTTCATGCGGGCCGGCATCATCATTTACACCCGCCAGGTCACCGGCCTCGGCGACCTGATCTATGCGACTCATCAGGTGTGCATGAGCATCCAGTCCATGACATTTATGATGGGCCAAGCCTTCGCCAACGCGGCTACGACGCTGATGGGCCAGTCCATCGGCAAGCGCCGCTACGACATGTCGGCGGTCTATATGCGTCTGACGAGAAACTTAGGCATCGCGGCGTCATTTGTTTTAATGGCCCTGATGGTTTTCTTTAATGAAGAGATCATCGGCCTCTTCAAGGATTCGGCGGAGGTCATCGCGTTGGGCGCTCCGATCCTGCTCCTTCTGGCGGCCAGCCAGCCCTTCCAGGCGGACCAGTTCATTGTCTCCGGCGGCCTGCGCGGCGCGGGGGACACCCGCTATACCGCGGTCGTGACGGCGATCACGGTGCTGGGCGTGCGCTCCCTGGTCTGCATCGCGCTGATCAGCGTCTTCCATCTGGGCCTCTGGGGCGCGTGGATCGCCCTGGTCGCGGATCAGTGCATGCGCACGGTGCTGATGGGAATGCGGTACCATTCCGGAAAATGGAAGCAGATCAGCGTGAAGAATACGATCCATGCGGAGAAACGAGAGGCTCGCGAGAGGCCGGTATCAAACGGCAAGATTTAAACTGCGGCCAGAATCAGAAGCAAGGCGGCAGGATTTACAGAATCGTTCGCTATAGGGGCGTGTATTGATTGAAAATAGCAAGAAACAACATCAAATAATATCAAACCTATTGAAAAATGTGCCTATATTTGCTAAAATATAAAAGGGTTTATTATGAGAAATTTGTTTGGAGGTGCAGAAATGGCAGCTGCTGCTAACGATAAATGGATAAACATTGATGAGACTGCGGAATATCTGGGGGTCAAGCCCGGAACCATTCGTGATTGGATCCGGAAGGATAAAGGCATTCCCTGTCACAAGATAGGAAAGCAATGGAAATTCAAATGCTCCGAACTGGATGAGTGGGTTGCAAGCGGAAAAAGTGCAATGGAATGAAGAACGTATGTCGGCGGTAATGATTAAGACAAGAATGGAGATTAAAGAGAGTTATGGCTGTGAAAAAATCCGAAATATATTCTCTTCTTTGGGAAGCTTGTAATAAACTGAGAGGTGGTGTAGAACCGGCAAGGTACAAGGATTATGTCCTTGTTCTGCTTTTTTTCAAATATGTGTCTGACAAGTACAAGGGCCAGCCTTTTGCTGAGTTTACCATTAGCAAAGGAGCGTCCTTTGAGGACTTGATTGCTGCCAAGGGAAAGAGCGATGTCGGTGAGCGGGTAGATAAGATTATCCAGAAGTTCCTTGAAGACAACCGACTCCAGGGTTCCCTTCCTGATGTCAGCTTCAACAATCCGGATGAACTTGGCTCTGGCAAGGAACTGGTCGATAAGGTATCCGGTCTGATTGCCGTATTCCAGAATCCGGCGATTGACTTCAAAAACAACCGTGCCAGCGGCGATGATATCATCGGTGATGCTTATGAGTATTTCATGATGAAGTTTGCACAAGAGTCCGGCAAGAGCAAGGGACAATTCTACACGCCGAGCGAGGTGTCCCGTATCATCGCACGACTGATCGGCATTGGCAGCATCCGGCAGATGCCGACCAAGAGGTGGACTCTGTACGATCCGGCTGCAGGCAGTGGAAGCCTTCTCATTAGGGCGGCGGATGAAGCTCCCGTGGATGAGAACGGCGATTCCATCGTGACTATATTTGGCCAGGAAAAAGACTATGCCACTGCGGGCTTGGCAAAGATGAATCTTATCCTCCATCAGAAAGGCACAGGCGAAATCAGACGCGGAAATACGTTGGCCGATCCTGCCTTTACGGATGATTTCGGCGAGTTAAAGAAGTTTGATTTCATCGTCATGAATCCGCCGTTCTCCGATAAATCCTGGAGCGATGGCATAAAGACATCCGAGGATAAATACAAGCGTTTTGACGGCTACGGCATTCCTCCCGAAAAGAACGGGGACTATGCCTGGTTCCTTCATGTTCTGAAATCTCTGAACAGCAACGGCAAGGCAGGCATTATCATGCCGCACGGTGTTCTGTTCAGAGGCAATGCAGAGGAAACCATCCGTATCGCGGTGCTGAAGAAAAGATATATCAAAGGCATCGTGAGTCTTCCCGCAAATTTGTTTTACGGAACAGGCATTCCCGCCTGCATCGTTATCATTGATAAAGAATATGCAGAGACCCGGGAGGGCATCTTCCTGATTGATGCCAGTCGGGGGTTCAAGAAAGACGGCAACAAGAACAGACTGCGTGAGCAGGACATTGAGAAGATTGTACAGACTTTTATCAATGGCAAAACTATCAAGGGGTATTCCCGTTTTGTAAAGTATACGGATATTCTTGACCAGAATGCAGGCAATCTGAATGTGCCGCGCTACATACAGAAAATTGATGATACATTGCCGCAAAATATCGCGGCCCATTTGAAGGGAGGCATTCCAGGCGCGGATATTGAGTCGCTGAAGAGTCTGTGGGATATCTCTTCCGTTTTGAAACAGAAAATATTTACTTGTGTGGATGAGACACACGATGTATATAAACTCATTCTTCCGTCCGGTGAGATCGAGGGTATGATCGGACAGGATGCCAGTATCCTTTCTGAAAAGCAGAAAGAAATCAATACAATATTTGTACAGTGGCAGGATTCAGTAAAGGATATCCTGCTTGGTATTGAGCCCGAGACAAATCCGAAGGAACTGATCCGAACGATTGCGGTCAGAATCCTCAGGGCGTATGAAGCTGCTCGGCTTCTTGACAACTATGATGTGTACGACTGTCTGCTGAATTACTGGAACGCAAAGCTGCAGGATGATGTTTACGCCATCAGAGCCAGCGGTTATGAAATCGGTCGGGAAATCGAATACGAGTATGCGCAGAAGAAGGAGAAGGACGAAAATGGCGAGACGATCTTCGTGGACGATATCTCCAAGGTGAAGGCCTTCGAGGGTGCGCTTATTCCGAAAGGGATTATCGAAACGGTATATTTTGCGGACGAGCTTGCTGCAATCAATGAATTGATGGAACGGTCGGCGGCTCTCGAAGCAGAACTTGACGAGATGCGCGAGGAGGAATCCGGCGATGAGGGCTTGCTGAAGGAGGTATTGAACGATAAGGGGGACAGCGTTCCGAAGGCAAATCTCAATAAGCGGCTCAAAGAGCTGGAGGCTAAAAAGACGTCCGTTGTCATGGAGGCTATGGCACGGCTCGTTGCACTCTTTGACGAGGGAAAGACCGATGAGATGGAGACGATCATCCGCAAGGTGCCGGAACTGGCCGAGTTTGATATCCGCAATAAGAACGGTACATTTGGAAGGGCAAAGCTTAATGCGGCGCTTAAGGCAGCGGCTGCTTCCGCAGTTGTGCCGGAGATTTATAAGGATGAGTATGATGCGCTGACAGCATACGCGGCAAAATCCGCAGAAAAGGACGAAGCGGACAAAGCGTGGAAAGAAGCCCGCAAAGCCCTGGACGATGAGGTCGAGGCAAAGTATGGCGAACTGACTGTGGATGAGATCAAACATCTCCTTTTTGACAGGAAGTGGATGGCAGAGTTGGAGGCAGATATCCGTGATGAAATCGAGCAAGTGCTGAATGACTTGTCATCTAAGGTTCTGCTTATTGCCAAGCGGTATGAGCATACACTTGGCGAGATCGAGGACAGAACTGCAAAATCAAGAGCGGCGGTCATGGCGGCTCTGGAGAGGATGGGATACAAATGGTAACTTATCCTGAAGATTGGACACCAATGCAATTGAAAGATCTGGGGTACATCCAAATGTGCCGCCGAATCTTTCAAAGTCAGACAAAAACATATGGGGTAATTCCATTTTATAAAATAAGCACATTTGGCGGTAAAGCAGATGCATATATTTCGCAGGAGTTATATGAACGGTACAAATCCTTGTATCCATATCCAGAAAAGGGCGATGTACTGATTTCCGCTGCCGGCACAGTTGGTAAAACTATTATTTTTGACGGTAGAGACTCTTATTTTCAAGATTCTAATATCGTGTGGCTGAAAGCAGACAGGAATGCGATTGACAGCAAATTCCTCTGGTGGTTCTATCGCTCATACCCCTGGGCAGCGTTAGAAGGAACGACAATACAAAGACTGTATAACAGCATTCTCCTGAAAACAGAAATACACTTGCCTGAAAAGCCGGAACAAGAAGAAATTGCAAAGACACTTTCGCAGTTCGATACCTACATCGATAACCTCGCTGAACTGATTGAGAAAAAGCGCAACATCCGTGATGGAGCGTTGGAAGATTTGATAAGCGGGAGAACGCGGATATCCGGTTTTGATAGCAGCTATACTGAAACAGAGTTATGCCAGATTGCCGATATACAAGACGGTACTCATGGAACATTTCATAGAACTGTTTTAGGACATTATTTATTAAGTGCTAAAAATATTTTTAATAACAGAATGATCATAGGCAATGATGAAAGCAGAATATCTGAAAGAGATTATGAAAAAATCACAGCAAACGGTTTTCCGCAAAAAGGAGATATTTTACTAAGCTGTGTTGGTACAATAGGCCGGTGCTGCTTACTAAAAGAAGACGGTATCGCATTCCAGCGCAGCGTAGCTTTTATTAGATCAAAAGGCATATACAGGCAATACCTCTTATATGTTATGCAAAGCCATAAAACACAAGAACAAATAATGAGAATGGTAAATGCAAGCGCACAAGGCGGAATATATCTTGGGGCATTAAAAAAACTCAAATTAAAAATTACGCTTAATAAGCATGAACAACGTGCAATCTCTGCTATATTAGCCGCAATGGATGAAGAAATCGAGGCACTGGAAATTGAGAGGAATAAAATGATCCAAATCAGAGAAGGCGCAATGGATGACCTGCTGACGGGCCGCGTCCGCCTGCCGCTGCGGGAGGTGTAAATTATGGTTGACAAAAAGATGGATCCGATTGACGCCGGCCAGGGCATTTGGTGAAGAAGCCTGTCTGCAGACGATAAAAGATATGGAAAAAACCGCACGTAAGAAAGCGAAAGAGAAAGAGGTGTTATGATGGCAACGGTAGATGCTGAAAGGAAATTACAGAACAGAGTTCTGCATTGGCTTGTCGACGATCTGGGCTATACTTATCTCGGCAACCTGGAGGACGTCGATAATACGCCTGTCAAGGAGGAACTGCTGAAGGCAAATCTGAAAAAACGCGGATATACGGATGACCAGATCAAGACCGCAATCAGCGAACTTGTGGGTAAGATCAGCAATCAGTCCGATACGCTCTATCAGATTAACCGCAGCGTGTATTCCCTGCTCCGCTATGGCAGACAGGGGACAAAGGATGCGAATGGCCGTCGGCAGACCGTTCATTATATCGCTTGGGATGACATCGATAAAAATGACTTTTTTGTCGCGGAGGAGGTGTCTGTCCTGCGCTTCGATAAGGTTACAAGAAAGCGCCCCGATGTGGTGCTTTACATCAACGGAATTGCTCTTGGCGTGTTCGAACTGAAGAGTTCCTGTGTCAGTGCGGGTAAGGGCATCCGCCAGCTTTTGCAGAATCAGAAGCGTGAAAATATCCTGAACTTCTTCAGTACGGCGCAGTTCCTTTTTGCCGGTAATGAATCGGAAGGTCTGTTTTACGGCGCGATTAATACGCCGGAAAAATATTATCTTAAATGGAAAGAGGACAAGAAAGCGACCGATGACCTTTCGGCTGGAATCAAGCTGCTGCAGGTTAAAGAGGTCAACCGCCTGCGTGACGGTGTGGTATCACTCTGTCATAAGGAGAGATTCCTTTCTCTCATACACGACTTTGTGATTTATGACGCAGGCACCAAAAAAGTTGCTCGTCATAATCAGTATTTTGCGAACATCGCTGCCCGAAAGCGTATCCGGGATGGCGAGGGCGGCATCATCTGGAACACGCAGGGCTCCGGCAAGTCGCTCATAATGGTATGGCTCACCAAATGGATTATCGAGAATATCACGGACAGTCGCGTGGTCATTATCACTGACCGTGACGAATTGGATGATCAGATCGAGAGCCTTTTTATCGATGTGAAAGAAAATGTGCGCAGGGCGAAAAGCTGTGCTGATCTGCGCTCCATTCTGGATAAAAACGAGGATGCCATTGTTTGTTCCCTCATTCACAAGTACGGCCATAATGCCGGAAGGCAGTCGGATATCGACCAGTACCGCAGGGAGCTGCTGAAAGACCTGCCAAAGGACTTCAAGGCGAAGGGCAACATCATCGCCTTTATTGATGAATGCCACCGTACCAATTCCGGCAAGCTGCATGAGGCGGTAAAGGCGCTGATGCCAGACGCTATCCTGATTGGCTTTACCGGGACTCCGCTGCTGAAAACCGACAAGAAATCCAGCATCGAAACCTTCGGCACTTACATCCACACTTATAAGTTTGACGAAGGAGTGGATGACGGCGTAGTTCTCGACCTTCGCTATGAAGCGAGGGATGTTGACCAGGATTTGTCCAGCCAGGACAAAGTCGATTTATGGTTTAATCAGAAAACGCAGGGCTTGACCGAGCGGGCGAAACTTCAGTTGAAGCAAAGTTGGACATCCATCAATAAGCTGTACAGTTCAAAACAGAGATTGGAGAAAATTGCGTCCGATATCGTGTTTGACATGAGTCTGAAACCGAGACTTAAGGATGACCGCGGTACGGCTATGCTTGTGGCGGGCAGCATCTATGAGGCCTGCAGGTATTGGGAAATTTTCATGAGTATGAGCTTCACCAAATGCGCCATCGTGACTTCCTATGAGCCGACTACACAGAGCGTCAGAACGGCCACGTCCGATCCGTCGCAGGAAAGCGAAGAAGAATACAAGAAGAAAATCTACGAGCGGATGCTCGGAGGTGAGAAACTCGCTGAATTTGAGAAGCGTGTCAAAGAGCAATTTAAGGATGAGCCGACGCAGATGAAGCTGCTGATCGTGGTGGATAAACTGCTGACCGGCTTTGACGCTCCGAGCGCGACATATTTGTATATTGACAAATCCATGCGAGACCATGATCTGTTCCAGGCGATCTGCCGCGTCAACAGACCGGACGGCGAAGATAAGGATTACGGATATATCGTGGACTACATGGACTTGTTCCGCAATGTTCAGCTTGCCGTTGCCGACTATACTTCCGGGGCGTTTGACGGCTACGACAAAGAAGATGTCGAGGGTCTTATCAAGAACCGGTATGACGAGGCAAAATCTGAACTGGAAGGAACGCTTATTTCGCTTGAGGCGCTGATTGAAAATGTACCCGCTTCGAAGGAGGACACCGATTTTATCGAATACTTCTGCGGTGAGAACAGCGAGGATGATGAAAAGACTGCGCGGCGGGATACTCTCTACGCGCTCACGGCGTCTCTTTCGCGTTCTTTTGCAAACTGCTGTGACCGCCTGGCAGCGGATTACGGTTATTCCGAGGAGGATGTCAATCATCTGCGCAGCGAGATTTCCGGCTATAATAAAATAAAGGAAATGATAAAGCTGGCAAGCTGCGACTATATTGATCTCAAGCCTTACGAGGCAGATATGCGCTATATTCTCGACACATATATCCGCGCCGAGGATACAAGGGTTGTCAGCGAACTTGGCAATATGTCCATCGTTGAACTGCTCCTCCAGGGAAAGACAACTACGCCTGTCGATCTGGTAAAAGACCTGCCGGGTAATGATGAGGCGAAGGCTGAGATGATTGACAATAACCTGCAGCATGAGATTGTAAAAAAGATGAGTTCCAACAGCGTGTATTATGGCAAGCTGTCCGAGATGCTAAAAAAAGTCATTATGCAGCGTAAGATCGAAGCGATGAGCTATGAGGAATACCTGCGACAGGTCGTGGAACTGGCTGAGGCAATCCTTCATCCGGAAGAAAGCGGCAGTTATCCTGACGAAATCAAGGACAGTGCGGCAAGACGCGCACTCTACGATTATTTTGAAGAAAATGCCGAATTAACGGTTGATGTGGACACTGCGATCCGCGTTTCAATACAACCGGATTGGAGGAGAAATTTTCAAAAACAGCAGCGTATAAAATTTGCTATTTATACAAAGTTATTGGTTCATATGTATACCGAAGACAGAGCCACTGAAGAAACCAATAACGTCTTCGATATTGTACAAAGGCAGGAAGAATACGATGCATAATGACGAAATGCGTATCGGTGGATTGCCGATAGAGGTGCTTCGGAAGAAGAACCTGAAAAATCTCTATATCAGAGTGAATCCGCCCGAAGGAAATGTAACTGTAAGTGCTCCGATAGAGTTATCAAACGAGGACATTAAACTTTTTGTCCTTAAGAAACTCCCGGAAATCCTAAAGGTCAGGGACAGAATGCTCTCGCAGGAGAGGCAGAGCAGGCGGGAATATGTGTCCGGCGAGTCCCACTACCTATGGGGAAAGCCCTACCGCCTGCAGGTCATTTATGAAGGATCGCATCATAAAATAGTAAAGTCTCCGGCAAAAATTATTATGACTGTGCCGGATGGTACGGATGCCAGGGAAAGAGAAAGGCTGTTTACCGAATGGTACAGACAGGAATTAAAGCGTGTGCTTGATTCCGTAATTGTTGGATGTGAGAAAAAAACGGGCGTTCATGCGGATGAGTTCCGAATAAAAAACATGAAGACCAGATGGGGAACCTGCAATATTGAAAAACGGAGAATATGGATCAATCTTCAGCTTGCCAAGAAGCCGATGGAATGTCTCGAATATGTGGTGATACACGAACTGGTACATCTGCTGGAAAAGAACCATACGCATAGATTCCATGCGCTTGTTGCGGAATATTGTCCGATGTGGAGTGAAGCAAAGAAGCTGCTTGCAGCCATGCCGCTGGACTACATGGAAAAAGGAGAGACGGATACGGATGACGAACAAACCGACATCGAGCGATATCTTTGATATAAACAAGAAAACGGGAGCTTTGATTCTTGGGAAGAACCGCCTTGATGATTATGCGGCCAAATATCTGACAAAGCATTGTAAAAGGGCTCTTGAAGCGCCGGTGCCGTTACCGGTTGATGAAATATTGCAGAAAGCAAATCTCACAGTCAAGGAAGTGTCTCTGTCCCGCAATCTGGACATTTTCGGGTGCTGTCTGCTTCGCGATGGTGAGGTAGAGATATACGATCGCGAATACGGCGCATCGCAAACCATATTTTTTCCGGCGGGAACAGTTCTGATTGATCCGGATTCCGAGGCAGCATACGGAGAAGGCGCAAAGCGAAACGCGCTTATCCATGAGGCTCTCCACTGGGAAAAGGATAAAACATATTTTGAAATACTTGCAGTGAAGAACGCAGCGGCATCCGAAAAACTGTATCCGATTATGTGCCGTCAGTCCGAAATATTCTACGAGCCGCCGGAAGGAAAAAAGACAAGAGAAAACGAAGTAAAGTGGCTTGAATGGCAGGCGCACAGACTGGCTCCGCGAGTGCTGATGCCGTTTGCGATGTTTAAGAAGAAAGCCCTGGAACTGATTGACAGCTATCAGAATCCGAAGAACGATATTATTCCGTCCTGCGACACATTGATTGAGGATTTGAGTACCTTTTTCATTGTGCCTCGCGGGTCTGTTAAATACCGCCTGATTGAAGTCGGGCTGCTCGGCTGCATATCCAATTTTGAAGGTTTTGATGCTGTTTTTGCTGAAATCAATAACATTTAGAATATCGAAGAAATTTCCTTGTATTTGCGAAAGACCTATGCTATAATGCTAATTTGAAGTGACGCGCCCATCTGGAACGGCGATTCACATACATGATTCACGTTTAGTTTAAGGAGGAACATTAGGAGCATGAGTTTACAGGTAGAAAATCTGAAGAAGAACATGGCGAAGCTGACCATCGAGGTGCCGGCGGAGCAGTTTGACGCGGCGATCAAGACCGCATTTGACAGGAACAGGAACCGTTTCAATATCCCGGGCTTCCGCAGGGGCAAGGCGCCGCTGCAGATGGTGGAGAAGATGTACGGCGTGGAGGTTCTTTTTGAGGACGCCGCTAATATCGCGATGGATGAAACCTACGCGAACGCCGTGGAAGAGAGCGGCCTTGAGATCGTGTCCCGCCCGGATGTGGACGTGGTGCAGATCGAGAAGGGCAAGCCTTTCATTTATACCGCAACCGTGGCCGTGAAGCCGGAAGTGACCCTGGGCGAGTACAAGGGCGTGGAAGTGGAGAAGGCCGGCGCGGATGTATCCGATGAGGATGTGGACGCGGAGCTTAAGCGTGTGCAGGATCAGAATTCCCGCCTGGTGACGGTGGAGGATCGGCCGGTGGCTGACGGCGACCAGGCCGTGATCGATTTCGAGGGCTTTGTGGACGGCGAGACGTTCGAAGGCGGCAAGGGAGAGGATTACCCGCTGACCATCGGTTCCCACTCCTTCATCGACAACTTCGAGGAGCAGCTGATCGGCAGGAATATCGGCGACGAGTGCGAGGTCAACGTGACCTTCCCGGAGAATTATCAGGTCAAGGAGCTGGCCGGCAAGCCCGCTCTGTTCAAAGTGAAGATCAAGGAGATCAAAGTGAAGGAGCTTCCGGAACTGGACGACGAGTTCGCCGGTGAGGTTTCCGAGTTTGAGACTCTGGAGGATTACAAGAAGGACGTCAGGGCGAAGCTTGCCGAGACCAAGGGCCGCCAGGCTGCCGCGGAGAATGAGAACCGTGTCGTAGCGAAGGTAGTGGAGAACGCGACCTTGGAGATCCCGGAAGCTATGATCGAGACCGAGAGCCGCAATATGGTCAATGATTACGCTTACCGTATGCAGAGCCAGGGACTGGCCTTCGACCAGTATCTGAAGTACACCGGCATGACGGTCGAGCAGTTTATGGAGCAGCTTAAGCCGCAGGCCGAGCAGCGGATCCGTACCAGACTGGTTATGGAAGCCGTCGTGAAGGCGGAGAACATCGAGCCGGACGATGAGGCGGTAGAGCGCGAGATCAACGCCATGGCCGCCAACTACAAGATGGAAGCTGATCAGGTGAAGACGCAGCTGGGCGAGAATGGTCTTAAGCAGCTGAAGGAAGACCTGGCGGTGCAGGAAGCCATCGATTTCGTGGTGGCGGAGGCCAAGCTGGTCTGAGTACCCTGCGCGTACTGTGGAGTTGAAGTAATATAGAATAACGGAGGTAAACATTTATGAGTTTAGTTCCTTATGTAGTTAAGGCTACCAGCCGCGGCGAGCGTTCCTATGACATCTACTCCCGCCTGCTGGAGGACCGCATCATCTTCCTGGGGGAAGAGGTCAATGAGGTGACGGCCAGCCTTGTGGTGGCCCAGCTTCTGTTCCTGGAGTCGGAGGATCCGACCAAGGACATCAACCTTTACATCAACAGTCCCGGCGGCGTGATCACCGCGGGAATGGCGATCTACGATACGATGAATTACATCAAGTGCGACGTTTCCACCGTCTGCATCGGCATGGCGGCCAGTATGGGCGCCTTCCTTCTGGCCGGCGGCACCAAGGGCAAGCGCTACGCTCTGCCCAACGCCGAGGTCATGATCCATCAGCCCTCCGGCGGCGCCCAGGGACAGGCTACGGATATCGGCATCGTGGCGGAGCAGATCATGAAGACCAAGAAGAAGATGAACGAGCTTCTGGCGGCCAATACCGGCCAGCCCATCGAGGTCATCGAACGGGACACGGAGCGCGATAATTACATGACGGCGGAGGAGGCCAAAGCCTACGGACTGATCGACGCGGTCATCGCAAAGCACTGATTTGGGGGAAATGGAAAGAGGGGTTCTATTTAAGGAAAGCGAGGTGATAGTATGCCGGGAAGAATGGATGACAAGATCCGCTGCTCCTTCTGCGGGAAGACCCAGGACCAGGTACGCAAGCTGATCGCAGGCACGAACAATGTGTTCATCTGCGACGAGTGCATCGATCTGTGCGCCGAGATCCTCGACGAGGAACTGGAGGATCAGGATCAGAACAGCGCGGATCTGAACGACATTAATTTACTGAAGCCCAAGGAGATCAAGGCGTTTCTGGACGAATATGTGATCGGACAGGACGACGCCAAGAAGGTTCTTTCTGTAGCGGTATACAATCATTACAAGAGAGTTACTTCCATGAAGAACACGGAAGTGAACGTACAGAAGAGCAATATCCTGATGCTGGGGCCTACCGGAAGCGGCAAGACCTATCTGGCCCAGACGCTGGCGAAGATACTGAACGTTCCCTTTGCCATCGCGGACGCTACGGCGCTGACCGAAGCCGGCTATGTAGGCGAGGATGTGGAGAATATTCTTCTGAAGCTGATACAGGCGGCGGATTATGATATCCACCGCGCGGAGTACGGTATCATCTATGTGGATGAGATCGACAAGATCGGCAAGAAATCGGAGAATGTGTCCATCACCCGGGATGTATCCGGCGAGGGCGTGCAGCAGGCTCTTCTGAAGATCCTGGAGGGAACCGTGGCCAATGTCCCGCCTCAGGGCGGCCGCAAGCATCCCCATCAGGAGGTGCTGCAGATCGATACGACCAATATCCTGTTCATCTGCGGCGGAGCCTTCGACGGCCTGGAGAAGATCATCGAGAACCGCTTAAATACCGGATCCATCGGATTTAATTCCGAGATCGTGGATCGGAACAATTCGGATATCGACAAGCTTCTCAAGCAGGTGCAGGCGGCGGATCTGATCAAATTCGGCCTGATTCCGGAGTTTATCGGACGTATGCCGATCACGGTGGCGCTGGAGCTTCTGACGGAGGAGGCGCTTCTGCGGATCTTAAAGGAACCGAAGGACGCGCTCGTGAAGCAGTACCAGAAGCTGTTCGAGCTGGACGACGTAAAGCTGGAATTCACGGACGAGGCCCTTTTGGAGGTGGCGCGCCTGGCCATGGAGCACAAGACCGGTGCCAGAGGCCTGCGCTCGATCATGGAGAAGGCGATGATGGATCTGATGTATGAGATCCCGTCGGACGGGACCGTGGGTATCTGTACGATCACAAAGGACGTGATCGACGGAACCGGCGAGGCGGATATCGTGCGCCGGGACACGGAAGTGCCGAAGATGTCATTTGCCAGAAAGTTTAAGAAGGATAAGCCGGGAGAGATCGCGTAGGGCCGGCTTAAGAAGAGAAAAGGGGTGGGGCGCAAGAGTTCCCACCCTTTCCTGACAGTACGCGCGGGAGAAGCGGCCGGCATGAGGGCTCTGTAGCCGTGGCCGGAATGCCGCGCGCAGCGGGTATCCCGCATGGAGGAACAGCAATGGAAGATACGGTTATGACAATGCCTGTCATCGCGCTGCGGGGCCTGACGGTCCTGCCGACGATGATGGTTCATTTTGATATCAGCCGCAGGAAATCGGTCACGGCTGTGGAGAAGGCGATGGTCAGCGATCAGAAGATTTTTCTGCTGACCCAGCGCTCGCCGGATGTGTCCGAGCCGGAGCAGGCGGATCTGTTCCATATCGGGACCATTTCCGAGGTGAAGCAGCTGGTGAAGATGCCGGGCAATATCGTCCGCGTCATGGTGGAAGGCCTTCAGATGGCGGAGCTTCTCTGCCTGGATGAGACGGAGACCATGCTGACGGGGGAGATCGCGCATCTGCCTTACGTGAAGGGGGCGGAGGCGGATTACGCCTCGCGGGAGGCTATGGCGCGGATCCTGAAGGACAAGCTTCGGGAATACGGACAGGAGAATCCCAAATTCGGACACGACGTGATCCCGAATCTGCTCTCGATTCAGGATCTTGACGATCTGATGCTTCAGATCGCCGTACAGGTGCCCTGGGATTATACGGTCCGTCAGGAGTACCTGGAGGCGATCTTTTCCGGGAGCCGCTACGAGGTGCTGGCGCGCCATCTGATGAATGAGGTGGAGGTGGCCCGTATCAAGCAGGAATTCTCGGAGAAGGTGAAGAATTCCATCAACAAGAACCAGAAGGACTATATCCTGCGGGAGCAGATGCGCCTGATCCGGGAGGAGCTTGGAGAGGACAATCCGTCCACGGAGGCGGATGAGTATCGGCGGCAGCTGGGGGAGCTTAAGGCGGATAAGGAGACGAAGGAGAAGCTTCAGAAGGAGATCGCCCGCTTTGAGAGCATGCCCGCGTCCAGCCAGGAGGCCAATGTGCTCCGCATGTATATCGAAACGCTTTTAGAGCTTCCGTGGAAGAAGGCGTCCCGGGACAACAACGATATTGTCCACGCCGAGGAGATCCTGAATGAGGACCATTACGGTCTGGAGAAGGTGAAGGAGAGGGTGCTGGAATATCTGGCTGTGCGCACGCTGACCAGGAAGGGCAACGGCCCGATCCTCTGTCTGGTGGGACCGCCGGGTACCGGCAAGACGTCGATCGCCCGTTCGGTGGCCAGGGCCCTGAACAAGAAATATGTCCGCATCAGCCTGGGCGGCGTCCGGGATGAAGCGGAGATACGCGGGCACCGCAAGACCTATGTGGGCGCCATGCCGGGACGTCTGGTGGAGGGCCTGAGACAGGCCGGAGTCTGCAATCCGCTCATGCTTCTGGACGAAATCGACAAGGTGGGAAGCGATTATAAGGGGGACACGTCCTCTGCCCTTCTGGAGGTGCTGGACGGCGAGCAGAACGTGCGCTTCCGCGATCACTATGTGGAGACGCCCATCGATCTGTCTCAGGTGCTTTTTATCGCCACGGCCAACACGACCCAGACGATCCCGAGGCCGCTTCTGGACCGTATGGAGGTTATTGAAGTCAACAGCTATACGGAGAATGAGAAATTCCATATCGGCCGGGATTATCTGGTGGGAAAGCAGCTGGAGCGCAACGGCCTGACCGGGGAGCAGCTTACCATCAGCGACGGCGCGTTAAAGAAGATCATCCATAATTACACCCGGGAGGCGGGCGTCAGGAATCTGGAGCGGCGTATCGGCGATATCTGCCGGAAGGCGGCGAGGGAGTATCTGGAGAGTCAGGGCCGCAAAGCTGCCGAAAACGCCGGAACCGCCGGCAATCAGACGGCCGCGGAGCATCGGAAGGCGGCGCCGCATAAGGTTCGCGTAACCGAGGCCAACCTGGAGAAATATCTTGGCAAGGAGCGGGTCTCCTTTGAGGACGCCAACGAGGAGGACCAGGTGGGCATCGTCCGCGGCCTGGCCTGGACCAGCGTGGGCGGCGATACGCTCCAGATCGAGGTCAACACTATGCCGGGCAAGGGGGAGCTTAAGATGACCGGCCAGATGGGCGATGTGATGAAGGAATCCGCCCAGATCGCCATGACCTATGTCCGTTCCGTCTGCCCGCGGTACGGGGTGGACGACGAGTATTTTGAGAAGCATAATCTGCATATCCATATTCCCGAAGGCGCCGTGCCCAAGGACGGGCCGTCCGCCGGAATCACCATGGCTACGGCCATGCTGTCCGCCGTCACCGGCCGTGCCGTGGACTGTAAGCTGGCCATGACCGGGGAGATCACGCTCCGCGGCCGCGTCCTGCCCATCGGCGGATTAAAGGAGAAGATCCTGGCGGCCAAGATGGCCCACATCCGCCGCGTCCTGGTGCCTGAGAAGAACCGGCCGGATATCGCGGAGCTGTCCAGGGAGATCACGCGGGGACTGAGCATCCTTTATGTGAAGGATATGGAAGAAGTGATCGCGGAAGCGTTTGCCGGCGGCGGAAACAGGAATGTGTCAGCATGACAGCACCGGAAAGGACGGAAGCTTTATGATTATTAAGAATGCCGAACTGGAGACCGTCTGCGGCGTCACCAGCCGGTTCCCGATTCATGACCAGCCGGAATTTGCCTTTGCCGGCAAATCCAATGTGGGGAAATCCTCCCTGATCAACGCGCTGATGAACCGGAAGTCGCTGGCCCGCACCTCGTCCCAGCCGGGCAAGACGCAGACCGTAAATTTCTATCATGTCAACGACGCGTTTTACTATGTGGATCTTCCCGGCTACGGCTACACGAAGATCGCCGTGGCCGTCAAGCAGTCCTGGGGGAAGATGATCGAGGATTATCTTCATCGTTCGAAATCGCTGCTCTGCGTGTTCCTGCTGGTGGATATCCGCCACGAGCCGTCGGCCAACGATAAGACCATGTACGACTGGATCGTCTATAACGGCTTTAGGCCGGTGGTCATCGCCACCAAGCTGGACAAGCTCAACCGCAGCCAGACGGCAAAGCAGGTGAGAATGATCCGGGAAGGCCTGGGGATGGAAAAGGACGATGTGCTTCTGCCGTTTTCCGCGATGAGCAAGCAGGGGCGCGAGGAGATCTGGACGTATGTGGAGTCCCTGATGCAGCCGGAAGATGGGGAAACGGAGAATGTTTAGAACGGCTGGGTATAGAATCCGGGTGTGTCCGGGAGATGGAAATAAAAGTGCGGATAAGATGAAAATTAACTGTTTGAGTAAGAGATTACGCGAAAGGAGTTTGGATGAAACCGATCATCAGCTTTGATCTGGATATGACACTACTAAATCACGCGACAATGACCATTCCGGACAGCGCCATTGCGGCGCTTGATAAGCTGCGTGAGAATTACTGTATTGTGCTGGGAACAGCGCGGGATATGGATGCGCCGAACAGCAGCGTTTACCGGGACATCATCCGTCCGGACGCGATCGTCCATAACGACGGAACGAAGATCACGGTGGGCGATAAGCGGATCTATGAGACATTTATGCCGAAGGACCTGATCCGAAGACTTCTGGAATTCGGCGAGAAGGAGGATCTGGCTATCGGCTGGCTCACAGGCACGGAGGATTATTTTACCCATCCTGACAAGGTGGTGGAGATCGATATCCTGCGCTGGGGCGAGAGCAGGAGGAACTTTAAGGATCCGTGGGAGGCGCTGGATTATCCGGTGCGGACCATGATCTACATAGGCCGGGAAGAAGGGGCGGCCAGGATCGCCGGGGCGTTCCCGGAGCTGGACTGTCCGCTGATCGCGTCGCGGCTGGGCGCCGATCTCATGGAGAGGGAGAAATCCAAAGCGGTCGGGCTTAAGCGTCTCTGCGATTATCTGGGAGTGGATATCAGCAAATGCTACGCTTTCGGGGACAGTATGAACGACTACGCGATCCTTCAGGAAGTTGGCTGCGGCGTCGCCATGGGAAACGCGCCGGATGAGCTAAAGGCGGTGGCCGACTACGTGACCGCCGATATCGCCGACGACGGCGTGTATAAGGCGTGCGTGGCGCTGGGGCTGATTGAGGGAGCATAATGCCGGGAAAGATCCGGATGTTTCAGCAAGCGTCTGTTCGTTCTGCTTTGGAATGGCATTTGAACAGAGGGCATTTGGCTGAGCCGGACAAAAATAGAAGAATATCGCGAAAGCGCGCCGGCATTCGTCCGGTCACAGAAAATACGTATGTACAGACCGAAATCAGCGCGCTTCTCGCAGGAAAAGGAGAATACAGACTATGAACGAGAATCTTCAGAAGCTTCGCGGTTTGATGGCAGAGCGGGGCGTGGACGCCTATATGGTGCCGACGTCGGATTTCCATCTGTCCGAATATGTGGACGGTTACTTTAAATGCCGCCGCTTCCTGACCGGCTTTACCGGGTCCGCCGGAACCGCCGTCGTGACGGCGAAGGAAGCCTGCCTGTGGACCGACGGAAGGTATTTTGTCCAGGCGGCGAAGGAACTGGCGGGCAGCGGCTTCACCCTGATGAAGATGGGGGAGGAAGGCGTGCCGGAGATCGAGGATTATCTGGCGGACGCGCTGCCTGAAGGCGGCGTCCTTGGTTTCGACGGCCGTGTGGTCAGCAGCCAGGAGGGGAAGAAGCTCGCGAAGAAGCTGGAAGAGAAGAGGATCACATTTTCCTATGAGCTGGATCTGGTGGGAGAGATCTGGACGGACCGTCCCGCGCTGTCCGCCGAGCCGGTGTGGATCCTGGACGAGCGATACACCGGCAGGTCCGCCGCCGATAAGATCAGCAATCTGCGGGGGAAGATGAAGGAGCTGAAGGCCACGGTCCATATCCTGACCAGCATGGACGATATCGTCTGGCTCCTCAATATCCGCGGGAACGACGTGCCCTGCAATCCGGTGGTGCTGTCCTACGCGGTCGTGACAGAGGACGAGCTGTATCTGTTCATTAACGGGAAGACGTTAGACGGCAGGGTGCGGGACTATCTGCAGGAGATCGGCGTGACCGTAAAGCCCTACAACGACATCTATGAGTTTGTGAAATCCTTTAGAAATGAGAGCGTACTGCTGCAGCTGGCCAAGACCAATTACGCGCTGGTCAGCAATCTGGACGAAAGCAATAGGATCATCGACAAGACGAATCCGGCCACGCTTGCCAAGGCGGTGAAGAATCCGACCGAGGTGGAGAACATGCGCCGCGCCCATATCAAGGACGGCGTGGCGGTGACGAAATTTATTTGCTGGATGAAGAAGAATATCGGCAAGATCCCGATGACCGAGATCAGCGTCTCCGACTATCTGGAGGAGCTGCGCAGGCAGCAGGACGGCAATCTGGGCCTGAGCTTCGATACGATCTCCGCCTACGGACCCAACGCGGCCATGTGCCATTATTCGGCCACGCCGGAATCGGACACGGTGATCGAGCCGAAGGGACTGTATCTGGTGGATTCCGGCGGTCAGTACTACGAGGGCACCACGGATATCACCCGAACCATCGCCATGGGGCCGATTACCGACGAGGAGCGGGAGCATTTCACGCTGGTGGCCATGAGCATGCTGCGTCTGGGCCATGTGAAATTCCTCTACGGCAGCAGCGGCATGACGCTGGATTATGTGGCCCGCGAGCCGTTCTGGAGCCGGGGACTGAATTTCAACCACGGCACCGGGCACGGCGTCGGATATCTGCTGAACGTCCACGAGGCGCCGGTGGGATTCCGCTGGAAGGCGGTTCCGGAGCGGACGGAATGGGCCGCCTTCGAGGAAGGCATGGTCTGCTCCGACGAGCCGGGCGTCTATATCGAGGGAAGCCACGGCGTCCGCACGGAGAATCTCCTGGTGTGCAAAAAGGCGGAGAAGAACGAGTACGGCCAGTTCATGGAATTCGAGTATCTGACCTATGTGCCGATCGATCTGGACGCGCTGGATGTGTCGCTGATGGAGAAGCGGGACATTGCGTATCTGAACGAATATCATAAGCAGGTCTATGAGAAGATCGCGCCGTATCTGGATGAGGATGAGAAGGCGTGGCTTAAGGAAGCTACGCGGGAAATCTGAGATGCGGCCTGACCGACCCGGCAGGGAACCGGACCAGATGACGGGAAACGGAGCCAGCGAACAGATGTGGCTGGATATTGTGCCAGTAAGCATCAAAGCGCTATGGTGGTCGACTGCGAAAGACAGATGGAAGAAATGAAAATTGCGGTACGGCAGATGCGATTTCTTTAAAACGCATAATCATGCGGAAGAGAATCGGCATCTGCCGTGGGTTTCGAAATTGCCTGGCATTCGACAGGATGCAGTTACACGCAGGAATTCACTCTTTGCCGGAACTGATATAGCTGCTTCTGACGTAATTTTACAGCTTTACCACCGTATACGGATGCTCTACATACGGCAGGAATTTCTCCAGAATATCCGTGGTTTTGATCCGCAGGCTGGAGGTATTGACGCAGGGATGGCAGCCGATGTACTCGTGGCCGTTGATCACGTCCTCGTCGATCAGCAGCCGTACCCGGCGGTCATGGTCGTTCATCAGACCCAGGACGCTTACGGAGCCGGGCGTGATGTCTAGAAATTCCTCCATGTATTCGGCGGAGGCGAAGGACAGGCGGGCGCTGCCGATCTCTTTGGAGAGAACGGCGGTGCGGAACTTCTTCTCTCCCGGCATCATCAGAAGATAGAAGCTGGTTCTCTGGGCGTTGCAGAGGAAAAGATTCTTGCAGATCTCGATGCCCAGCCGTTTGTCGATATCGTGGCAGGCGTCGATGGTGTAGGTGGCGGTGTGATCCAGCCGCTCGTAGGGAATGCCCAGCCGGTCCAGAAGATCGTAGGTGCGGACCTCGCGCGGGAGACGGCCGGATACGTCCGCGGGACGGCCGGTGTAGAGAGTCGGGTCTATGTAGAATTCTTCCATTTGTTTCTCCTTGTCTTGAAATGGATTTGCTATTTGTTCTGCCGTGTGCGGTATCTGTCTGGCGGAGCTATCTGTCCGGTGAATGCTTTGGAAATCGCTGCCGATAATGCAGCGGCAGCGCACGAGATTATTATACAAAAAAGATCAGAAAATGCAACGGTGATATTCAATAATTAGTATGCGGTTAATTGGTGTTTGTTGGTTTGACGGCATGTTTTGAAGAGATATTGGTTTGTTATGGGGATCATCAATGGACAGCAGGAATAAAAGAAAGTCAGATAGGAAGTCGGCGCAGGATGCGGCGTCGCGGAAAGCAGAAACGCAGCGGAAAGCAGCAGGACCGCAGAAGGCAGAAGAACCGCAGAGGACAAAGATGCCGCAAAAGACAGGCGTGTCTCAGAGATCAAAGAAATCTCAACATCTTGGTGAATCTGGATCACGACAAGGGGCCATATCAGCGCAGGAAACAACGGAAAAACAGGAGGCTAACGGGCGAAAAGCAATTTGCCCCGCCTTCGGAAAATGCGGCGGCTGCCAGATGCTGGACATTCCTTACGACGAGCAGCTGAAGCGCAAGCAGCGCAATGTGGAGCGTCTTCTGAGCGGCGCCTGCAAAGTGCAGCCGGTGACCGGGATGGAGATACCGTTCCATTATCGGAATAAGGTACACGCCGTATTCGGATTTCAGAAGGGCGAAATCATTTCCGGCGTATATCAGGAGGGGAGCCATCGGATCGTGCCGGTGAAGTCCTGCATGATCGAGGATGAGAAGGCGGACGAGATCATCGGAACCGTGCGGGAGCTGGCGAAATCCTTTAAGATCAGGACCTACGATGAGGATACCGGCTTCGGCCTTCTTCGCCATGTGCTGGTGAAGCGGGGCTTCGCCACCGGGGAGATCATGGTGGTGCTGGTGACGGCTTCGCCGGTATTTCCTTCCCGCAACCATTTCGTAAAGGCGCTGCGGGACCGTCATCCGGAGATCACCACGGTCATCCAGAATCAGAACGACCGCTCCACCAGCATGGTGCTGGGGGATAAAGAAAGGGTGCTTTACGGCAAAGGCTATATCGAGGACGAACTGTGCGGCTGCCGGTTCCGTATTTCCGGCAAGTCCTTCTACCAGGTGAATCCGGTGCAGACGGAGAAGCTTTACGGAAAGGCTATGGAGCTGGCCGGACTGACCGGACAGGAGACGGTGATCGACGCCTACTGCGGGACGGGAACCATAGGCATCATCGCCGCCGCGAAGGCGGGCCGGGTGATCGGCGTGGAACTGAATCCGGACGCGGTGCGGGACGCCGCCGCCAACGCGAAGCGCAACCGGACGGAGAATATCCAGTTCTATCAGAACGACGCGACGGCATTTATGACCGGCATGGCGGCCCAGGGGGAGCGCGCGGACGTGATCTTCATGGATCCGCCCAGAAGCGGCAGCACGGAGGAATTTATCCGCGCCGCGGCGGCGCTGAAGCCGTCGCGGGTGGTATATATTTCCTGCAATCCGGAGACGCTGGCCAGGGATCTGAAGGTGTTTAAGCAGTTCGGCTACCGGGCGGGAGAATGCTGGCCGTATGATCTGTTTCCCCACACGGAGCACTGCGAGGCTGTCGTGGTTTTGTCGCGTTAACCCGGGCGTACCGGAATCGGACTGTTGAGAGGAAAAAAGCTATGGACCGAAAACACTCCCCTTTGGAGAGTCGGGAGAAGAGCGCCCGTTTCTACCGGCAGATCACGAAGCTGGTGCTCCCATTGTTATTCAGAATCTTTTAAGCGCGGCTGCCGTTCTTTTCGCATCGCATTACAGGAGATAAACACCATAGCGAGATGCGGTCCGTCAGGTTGAGAACACAGATATGTTTACAGTTTGTTTATATATAAGATACATTTTGTTCACAATTCGGGACTATATTACATGCGGACTGAATAGAGAAGGAAACGGCCGCCGGTTTTTCTGCGGCCTTTCCGTTGCGGAGGTGCATGGATATGCTTATTTTGATGCAGTTGTCGGCCGCCATGTTCGGCGGCCTTTTAATGACCAGGCTTGCGAAAATGCTGAAGCTTCCCGCCGTCACCGCGTATCTGGTGATGGGCGTGCTGCTGGGGCCGTTTTGTCTGGGAAGGCTGGGAATCGTATTCAGGACCCCACAGGAGGTGGAGGGCTTGGATCTGATCTCGCAGGTGGCGCTCGGATTTATCGCATTTACGATCGGAAACGAATTCCGGCTGGAGCAGTTAAAGCACATGGGGCGGCAGGCGATCACGGTGGGTATCCTGCAGGCGGTAGTTACTACGGCCATCGTGGATATCAGCCTGGTGGCGCTGCATTTTATCTTCCCGCAGGTGATCTCTGTCTCTTCGGCGATCACGCTGGGAGCCATCGCCGCGGCTACGGCGCCGGCGGCGACGCTGATGGTGGTGCGGCAGTACAAGGCCAACGGTCCCATGACCAAGCTGCTTCTTCTTGTGGTGGCCATCGACGACGCGGTGGGCCTGGTTCTGTTCGCGGCATCCTTCGGGGTCGCGAATGCCCTGGAGAGCGGCGTGATCAGCCTGACGAGCGTGCTGCTGGAGCCGGTGCTGGAGATCGTGCTTTCCCTGGCGCTGGGAAGTCTGGCAGGGGTCGTGCTGCATGTGATGGAGAAATATTTCCATTCCGGAAGCAAGAGGCTCTGCCTGTCCATTTCCTGCGTGCTGTTTACCGTAGGGGTATCTATGCTGAAATTTGAGGCGGGCGGCATCCATATCGGCTTCAGCCTGCTTCTGGTGTGCATGATGGCGGGAACCGTATTCTGCAACATCTGCGATTTCTCCGAGAGCCTGATGGAGCACATCGACGACTGGACGGCGCCGCTGTTCGTGCTATTTTTCGTGATATCCGGCGCAGAGCTGGATCTTAAGATCCTGTCGAATCCGCTGGTGCTGCTCATCGGCGCCGTGTATATCGTGTTCCGTTCCGCGGGCAAGATCTTCGGCGCGTACAGCAGCTGTTCCTTAACGAAATGCAGCGAATCGATCACCAGATACCTGGGTATCACGCTGCTGCCGCAGGCGGGCGTCTCCCTGGGGATGGCGCTGACCGCGCAGCAGCTGCAGGACGGTGCGACGATCCGCAGCGTAGTCCTGTTCTCGGTTCTGGTATATGAGCTGGTAGGACCCGCGCTGACAAAGCACGCCCTGCTGGCGGCCGGCGAGATCCGGGTAGAAGGCCGGACCGACGCGCGGCGCAGGAACAAACCGGTGGCGCCGGTGCACCTGGGAGGGCACTGAACGGAACGGCGGCTTAAGGGCAGTAGAAGAGTGTCGGCTGGAAGAAATGATCGGGGCTGATTGGGTGAGATTACATCACGATCAGCCCCGTCGTGTACTCATTGGCGATCCGGCGGCCGCTTTTGGCCGCCAGAACGGCCTGGTAGAGATGGGAGCAGTACAGGTCGCGGCGGAATTCCGCCAGCGAAGATTCATCCAGAAGCGAAGCGGCGTCGGCCGTCCGTGTGATCAGCGGCAGAGCCGTATGCCTGGATATGGCGGACAGAAGCGGCCCGGCCTCCGTGCGGAAGCCGAGAACGCGGGCATAGGAAATAAAGTCGTGCTCCTTGCGGACGCCTGCGTCCTGCGCTGTCATATCCAGCATGATATGGATCAGGGCCCGGCAGATGCGGGTGTAGGTGTACTGTTTGGTTTTCAGCGCGGCGCAGCGGTCGGAAAAACCGGCGAATTCCAGCGTCCGCTTACTGATCCGGGCGGCCAGGTCCTCAGGGATATCGTAGAAATCCGTCAGCGGCCGGTCCGTAAGCTGAATCTTAAGGAGCCGCTGCGCAAGAAGAGCGGAAAAATCTTCTTCCGTCAGCGGATACGCGTCGCGGATCAGGGTCAGCACCGGCGCGGGCACGCTCTGGGAAAGAGCGGTGAAGTGCGGGCGGATGCCGCCGCTTTGTTCGGGATGGTTTTTCAGGATCTCGCGGATGGCGGCCGCGGACGGGTACAGGAGGCCGTCTGCCGCCGGCTTAGCGGACCGGTCGTCCCGCAGGCATGTGTCGTGGTATCCGTTTCCCTGCCGCAGGACCGTCACCGCTTCCATCCGGCTGCCCCGCCGCAGCAGGGCCTTGCAGTACTCAATGCCCAGTATATTGTTCGGCCGGGAGAGGAGAGAGGAGACGGTCGGCGCGGCTGACGGCTTTCTGCCTGCCGCGCTGCCGCTGCCTTCCAGATACGCCTCCAGCGCCTTCTGCCGCGCCTGCGGGAACGTCAGGCCGTTCTTCAGGCCGCCGGACAGCTCCTTTCTGTAGGCTTCCGGTTCTTCGCACAGGATCCTGGCGATCGCCAGCATCGGTTCGATCTGTCCGCATTCGCTTCCGAAGCAGAGCGCGTCCGTCACGCTCAGACGGTCCAGAAGCGCCGCGCCGCAGGCGGCGAAGTCCTCGGCGCTTCCCGCAGCGAAGATAGGGGGAATCTCGAGAACCAGGTCGGCTCCCGACGAGAGGGCCATGCGGGTGCGGGTATATTTGTCAAAGACGGCGGGCGCTCCCCGCTGGACGAAATCCCCGCTCATTGCCACGACGCAGTAATCCGCGCCGGTCAGTTCCTTCGCCCGGCGGATCTGACAGGCATGGCCGTTGTGGAACGGGTTATATTCCGCGATGATTCCGACAGTTTTCATGGTCTGGTCATCCTTCTTCAGCGCCGGCGCTTTTTACATATTGACGTAATAACGGAAGCCCTCAATCCTGAGGGCTTCCGTCTCTGGAGACAACAGGGCTCGAACCTGCGACCCCATGCGTGTGATGCATGTGCTCTCCCAGCTGAGCTATGCCTCCGTCA
>CANQBX010000041.1 GCA_947589095.1 uncultured Lachnospiraceae bacterium | reverse complement strand
TCTCTTACGGAGGTATTCATTAACCTTTACTGTTCATCCGGGATGCTGGGTATGGAATCTCGGATTACAATCGACGACGGTAAATCGCAGTCCAGCATGTTCCTGCCCCTGCCGCAGAGTCCCTCAAAATCCGCGATAAAGGCCTCCACCGCGCTGTCGACGGATGCGTTCTTAACAAGATTTTCGATAATGTCGGGCGCGGCGGTAGCCGCCCCCACGCCATACTCGCAGAGAGCCTGGATCTGCTGGGAGTTTTTGAAGCTTGCAGCCAGAATTTCGGTTTTCAGCCCGTTTTTAGCCAGCATGTCCTGTATGGCCTTCGTTGTACGCACGCCGTCCGCGCCCAGATTGTCGATCCGGTTGACATACGGCGCAACGTAGTCCGCCCCGGACTTTGCGGCAAGGAACGCCTGCATCGGCGTGTATACCACGGTCGCGGTGACGTTGAAACCTTCACGGGAAAGCTCGCGCATCGCGCGGAAGCCCTCGGGGACCGACGGAACCTTGATAAACAGGTTTTGGCCCAGGATGCCCGCCATCTTGCGGGCCTCCTCCACCATCTGCCCGGCCGTGCGGGAGATGACCTGCGCGTGCAGCTGGGCCCCGTCGCCTATGAACTCGCGTATCTCGCACAGGACGGCGTATGGATTTCTGCCGGTCTTCGCAAGGATCGACGGGTTGGTAGTCACGCCGTCGACCGGGTACAGGCGGTAAATGGCCTTTATTTTTTCAATATTCGCATCGTCAATCAGAAGCTTCATCTTCGTCTCCTTGTCCGTTTATTCTGCCGATTTTCAGCGCCGCATCATACAGTGCGCAGAAACGGCGGTATTTCGTTTCAACCGCTTCGCTCTTATGGGGCTCATATACCTTTTGAAATGTCACGCAGTGCGCACAGGCCGCCGCAAGGTCCGCGAATCTCCCGTCGCCCACCGCGGCGATCATCGCCGCGCCGAGGCACGCCGCCTCCTTTTCGGCGGGGACGCGCACAGAAAGCCCCGTCGCATCTGCCTGGATCGCGCACCACAGATCGCTTTTCGCGCCGCCGCCCGTGGCCGTGATCGATCGCAGCGCGATCCCGGCGCGTTCAATCGCCTCGCAGTTTTTGCGCAGCACGAACGCCACGCCCTCCATCACCGCTTTCGCCATGTCGTACGCGTCGTGTTCCTGCCTAAGTCCCCAGAATACGCCGACCGCGTCCCCATCCATCTCCGGCGCGTTAACGCCGACGATGTAGGGCAGAAAAAGGATCCCCTCATCCCGCCGCTCTGCGGCGACCCTGTCGATCTCCGCAAAGGTCTGATCCGGCATACAGCGCCGCCGGAACCATTCGAGGCTCACCCCGCCGCTCTCGGCCACGGGCAGGAGCACGAAACTGTCCGGCATAAAGCCGTAATGCAGGGCAATGCCGCCCGGCGGCGGCAGGGACGGATCCCACAGCGCGGCAAGCGCCATCACCGTGCCCGTCGACAGCGTTATGCCGCCCGGGGAAAGGTTGCCGGTGCCTATCATTCCCGCAAAATGATCCAGCGTGCCGGTGTTGACGGCCGTACCCTTGCTGACTGCCCCGCATGCGCACGCCGCCCCGCCCACAAGTCCCAGCCTCTCGGCTGCCTCGTCCGTCAGCGTGCCCGCGACGGTGCACGGCTCGCACAGCGGGGGGAGCTTATCCTCCGTTATGCCGATGGCGTCCAGCATCTCGCCCCAGTAGCATTTCCGATAGATATCAAAATAGAAGGAAAATGTTGCGACAGACATGTCCGCCGCTGCCTTTCCCGTAAAGCACCGGACGATATAGTCCTTCAGCAGCATGTAGCACGCCGCCTTTTCAAAAACCTCCGGCATGTTGTTCTTAAGCCACAGGATCTTGGTTGCGGGCCACGTCGGCAGTATGGACAGCTGGCCCGTGACGCGGCGGCATACCTCGGGCGGGAACCTTTCGGAAAGCTGTACGCACTCCCTGACCGATCGCTCGTCCATCCAGGATATCGCGTTCATCAGCGGGTTTCCGTCCCCGTCCAGCACCACAAGGGACTCCGCCTGCCCGGTAAAGGCAATCTGACGCACCCGGGCCGCGCCGTTTTCGCTCAGCAGTTCCCGCAATAGCGAAAAGACCGCGTCGCGGTAGCCTGCGGCGTCAAACTCCACCCGGCTGCCATCTCTTATGTACGCGGCAAGCCGGCTTTTCCTGCCGATCAGCCTCATGTCGCCGTCGTAAAGCGCCGCTTTTATGTTGGTGGTGCCCAAATCTACGCCTATGTACATACTATGTTCCCCCGACCGACCCATTTCCCCACTCAGCCGCCTGCCCCGCTAAGTCCTTTTGCCTCGCCAGGCACATTTGCCCTGCTCATCCCGCTTCCCCATGCAGCCGCTTGCCCACGGCTCCGCCCGGATGGATGAGGGCGAACTGCTCGGGCGTGTAGCCCGTCTTCTCGATCATTGCCGCCTGGATGGCGTGGAACAGCACGCAAAGCGCCGTCGTGCTGGTGGTTCCCTGCATGTTATATCTGTCCGTCTCCCGGTTTACGTACTGCTTTAACACCACGTCCGCCGCATCGGCAAGCGGCGACTCCATATTCTCGGTGATGGTAATGATACCCACGCCCTTTGCCTTGCAGATAGCGGCGATCGGCAGGAGTTCGCCTGTCCTTCCGCCGCGCGACGCGAACACCATGACGTCGCCCTTCTGCAGGAATCCGGATGCGCCGTGGACCGCTTCGGCAGGAGAGAGGAAACGGGCGGGACGCTCGATGCAGCACATCAGATGGGCGAAATGCCTGCACGCGATGCCTGAATGGCCGCAGCCCGCAGCCCCTATCCTCGGCGCGGCGCAGAGCATCTCGACCGCCCGGGAAAACGCCTGCCCGTCGAACGCCTCCTTCAGACCGCGTATGCAGTCCGCCTCGATGTCATATGCCGTCAGCGCGGCGTCAAGAACCTTCTTCTCAAGCATGGTGCCGTCACCTCTCCTGCTGGAGCGTGTAATGTATGTCGAATGCCTTTTCCTCGTCGGTAAACTTGTGGTTTGTGTCTATGACCTTCCCGTCGTTCCACTTCCGGTCGCCGACGTCCTCACTCGTACCCATGACGGTCACGTTAAGCTGGCGGCGGCGGGCACGGACCTGGTCCCAGTCGACGAAGTAGACGTGCGCAAACTCCCCGCCGTCCAGCTCGCCGTCCTTGACGGTCATGGTCTCGCTTCTGCCGAAGAACACGGAGCGAAGATGGCCGTCGGTGTTCATGCTGGTGAAGTCGCCCGGCTCATTGACATAGCGGCCGAACTGCGCATGGATCGGACCGGGATGGCGGTACTGATGCTCCTCCTTGAAATCGGGCGCGATCCTGCGCATGATGTCGAGCAGGTCGTGCTGCAGGTATTCCAGGTCAAACGAGTCGATGTCGTGGGAACACTCCTGAACCATGACGGAGCAGGTGGTGTGGTGCGACGCGATCGTGACCGTCCCGTTCCTGACGCCGGATGCCCTGACAATCTCCATAATCTCCTTCGAGACATCATGGAAGGTGGGGATCCAGCCCCTTGACTGAAGCTCCAGTTCCTTTTGAAATACTTTGAATTCCATAGCGTTCCTCCTCTTGTTTAGAATCCTCCGCGGCAGACGCCCTCGCTTCGCCGGGGCAGACACCGCGCAGACCGGCCGAACAGTCACTTAGTCACTTCCCCGCGCTTTGCTGCGCCCGGTGCGTGTCGTCCCAAGCGCGGCGCAGGGCAGATATCATCTCGTCCACCATGGCAAACCGGTCAGGGGCCTTGATGATGCCGCTCGTCGAACCGGTTGCCTGTGCGCCGAGGGCAATGGTATTATAAACATCGGCACCATTTGAGATGCCCGCCCCCTGAAGCACCATAATGTCGGGGTTGATCTGCCTCACCAGGCGAATCGTCTCCCTGACATAATTTTCATCGCTTGGCTGCCCCGTGCCGATCCGCTCGGTTGGCTCCGCCACAAGAAGGTTGGGCGACATCCTCGCGATCTCGACAAGCTCCTCCGGCGTGTCGGCGCAGACGATCGTCGCAAGCCCGACCTCGTCGGCGCGGCGGATCGTCTTTTCGATCTCGTCCATCGTCAGCTTCTTTTCCGCATGGTTAAGCATCACGCCGACGGCGCCCGCCGCTTTTACCGCCTCGGGCAGGACCGATCCCAGTCCTCTGCCGACGGGAAGATAGTCCATGTGCTGGGCAAACACCCTGATGCGCCTTGTGTTCTGCGCAAGCAGCGGGATGTCGGTATACTGCGGCGTGACAATGATGTCAACGTCGTACCTTTCCGCGGCCTCGTCCAGCTTCTGCGCCAGGCGCAGCATCTCCTGCCCATAGAGGTATGCCTTCGGCCCGAACTCAAAAAACGGGGCGCGGATTTTGAACTCCTTATCCATATTTATTTTCCTTATTTATTTTTCTTTTCCGGCAGCTGCGTCCGTATTTATCTGACGCCGTTTCATTCGGCAGAATTCCCCTTAGTACCCTACTTTCTCCCAGCACTCGAAGGGCGCCGCGATCTCCTCGCTCACATACACCTGAGTTTTCATCAGCTGCAGCATGGAACTGGGAATCGCAGGCGTCACCGGTCCATGGAGCACCAGCCGGGAGGTCATCCGCTGCCAGGATGAGAATGTATTATTGGTCAGCAGGGCATGCACCTCGATACGCTCACGGGCGTTCTTCACGTCCACAGGGCCGATGGTCGCGGCCTTCGGCGGCACGCTGGCTACATAGCCGGACTGCCCGAACACGCCGTGCAGGGAATTCTGCGCCACGGTCAGCGGATGCAGCGTCACAATGCGCGCTTCCATATTCAGCCACTCATCGATATCCTCCGTCATGAACTCGGATACCGGATCGATAAAGGCCATATGGCCGGTCCAGCCCGGAGAGGAGGAGCAGATGTCCGCGCCGCCCTCGCCGATCTCGGTGATCAGCCTGGAATAATGGTCAATGTTCCGGTTGTTGGGATAATGCACATTCTCCATGGGCATCCGAAGCTTCGGATCGATCTGGTATACAAAGTATTTCAGCATGGAGTGGGCGAATCCCGCCTCATAGGTCTCCGGCGCGATATTCCCACAATCGTCCGCCCACTCGTCCATGGCAAAGATATGCAGCTTTCTGCAGTCTACCTGGAAATAATTGATGAGCTGGGCCAATGGGATATACGTCTCCGGTTCCGGATTTCCCAGGATCATGGTGTACTTCCTGCCTGCCTCCGACGCCTCCTTCAGCCTGGAAAATAACGTCGCGATCAGCACCGGGTGCGGATTCATCATCACTTTGATATGGAAATCGGGATTCGGGTGCTTCTCCAGTTCTTTTCCGCTTATCCTGCGCAGGCGCTCGCAGACCTCCCGGTCCTTAAAGGGCACATAGTCTCCGCATTTGAAGTCAAATTTTGTCGGCGGGTCAAAAATAATGTCGTTCATTCCTGTAACTCTCCTTTCAATATCACATTTTTAATATTCATCCGGTGATCCGTGATCACCAGGTCTGCACATTTCCCAACCGCAATCTCTCCCCGGTCGCTAAACCCCACCGCTCTGGCCGGATTGTAAGAGGCGTATTGGAACACATTTACAATGGACGCGCCCGTGTGCTTCATCATGTTATAGCACGCCTGGTCCAGTGTCAGCTTCGATCCGGCGATCTCGCCCTCATAATCAAAGTTAATGTCCGTCACGCCGTCATAACCCGGGGGAACCGGCCCGTCCATACTGAACGCGTCCGAAATAAGGATGATCCTGTCGTCTCCCTTGATCTTCCGCACCAGCCTCAGCATGTAGGGATCTACGTGGATCCCATGGCTGTCGCAGATCAGTTCCGCATAAATATCGGAATTATAGTTTACGGTCTCATCCACACATACGCCGCGGCACTCCGGATACTTCGCAAGATCTCCGGTGGCATTCGTATGGTGGGTGCCGATGCGCAGCCCATAGGGCAGCAGCGCCTCGATCTGCGACGGCGCCGCCTCGCTGTGGGCAACCGAAAACACCGCGTCGGGATCGTATGCAATTACATCCTTCACATAATCCAGAATACGCGGCCGCTCCGGCGCCACGGCCCAGACCCGGGCCAGATCCGCCGCCGCCTTTATAATAGGGAGATAATCCTCCCTCTCAACGGGCCCCTTCCATGGATTGGACTCCCGGTCGCAGCCAAACTTTGGATTGAGATAAGGGCCTTCCATATAGAGTCCCCCGATATTGGCACAGGCCCCATTCGCCACAGCCTCCCGGATCGTCTGTATGGATTTCAGGTATTCCGCCTGCGTCATATTAAAATAAAGCGCCGGAAGCACCGTAGTCGTGCCATGCTTCAGATGATGCGCCGCCGCCTTCGCCGGATCCTCCGAGAACCAGTATGTTCCTCCGCAATGCGTGTGAATATCGATCAGTCCCGGCCCTGCAAACAGGCCTCCGGCGTCTATAATCCGGCAGCCGGCCGGAATATCCAGCTTCCCCATCTCCCCAAAATCCACGATCCTTCCCTCTTCTATCAGGATCGCTGCCTCGGGAATCAAATGGTCTCTCATCACCAGCACCGCATTCGTAATCGCTTTCATTCTCTTTCCCACCTGTCCATATTTTTACCTTTTTGTTCTTAACAAAATTGTCTGCTCGGGTGTTTAATCATTTTTTAATTCTATTACTTACTTTTTTGTAATTTTTATTATAATCCCAAACCATATCCGTGTCAATGAATATATCGCTTTTGAAAGTATTTTATGTATTTTGCACAATCTAATCTGAATATATTTCACAGGAAATATACTTATCAGAATTCGAGTTCTTTATTCTTGCGAATCTGTGGGATTGATTCTTACAAAAATGTCGAAAACAAGTGGATGGAATTGCTTTTCCCAGGGTTCTGTGCTATGATAATGCCAGAAACGGAGCGCAGGCGCGAACGCGGAAGCATGAAGCGCGGAGAAGTCCGTGCATCGGAGGAGGGTGCTTTTCCATGGCAACGAACTATTACGAACACAAAAGACATCTGATCCTAAATCTGATCAATCACCTTGGCCCCATCAGCCGGACCGAGCTCATTACTTTCACAGACTACCGGCCGGCTACCGTCAGCGCCCTCATCAAGGATATGCTGGAAGAGGGACTGATCCGGGAGGCCGGTTTTATTTCCAACGGTCCCGGCCGCAAGCGGGAGCTGCTGGAGATTAACCACAACCATATCTGCGCCATCGGCATTTCCGTGTCCTCCGCCTCCATCACATATATGGTTACGCAGATCAACGGCGAGATCCTGCAGGAAATCAAAGCGGAACTGCCGCCAGACCGTCTGCCGGCAAATCTTACGGAACAGATCGCGGACCAGGTATGCCGGCTGCTTAAGCTTTACTCCGATAAGAAAATAATCGGGATCGGAATCTGCGACCCGCTCTACGACCCGGCCCGCTACAAAATGCAGTCGTCCCTTGTATCAAGCTATACGCACTTTTCCGACTGGGAACGCCTGGAGCTGAAACCGCATCTGGAAAAGGTCGTTTCCGTCCCCGTCAGCGCCTTCAGCGCCGTTACCATGCCGGCCCTGGCCGAGCAGCAGTTCGGACAGGCAAAGGGAGCAAGGGACTTTATCTGTATTGAACTCTCCAACGGCATCGGCTCCTCTATCTGCTGCAATGGAATCCCTGTAGGCGGACACAGCGGAGTGGCAGGGGAGATTGGCCATACGGTCATCGGCGCCAGAGGGCAGAGCGATACCATCTGCTACTGCGGAAAACCCGGCTGCGTAGAAGCGGACACCGCTTTTCCGGCCCTGGCCCACAAAATTCAGGCCGCTTTGAAACAAGGCGTATTTTCCAGCCTTAACGCCTATTATGACGGTTCCAGGGAACTGACCGTACAGGATCTGCGCCGGGCACTGGATGAAGGCGACCTGATGTGCAGATTCTATGTCCGGCAGTCCGCGTCCCTGCTGGGAGTGGCCATCGCCAATATGGTCAATATTTTGAATCCGGAGCTGGTCATCCTCCATGGCTTTATGCTGGAGCTGGGAGACTACTTTCTCGATCAGCTCTCCGCCTCCCTGCGCGAAAATGTGGTGCTGCTGGCCCGGGATTTTGAAATACGGACCTCTTCCACGCTGGAAAACATTCTTCCTCTTGGCGCGACCGCGGAATTATTTACCCGATTCTTAAAATCCCGCGATTACGGATGGGTCTATGCGTATAACCCGGAACAGCTGAAAAACAGGTTGTCTCCTACTCGTCCCGTATATTCCCCTTCTTCACATTCTCATGGATCAGCCCCATCGCAAACTCGCTGATCTCCTTCGACCCCCGCGCCGTCGTCTTATGGCGGCCTTCCACCTGGGAGCGGCAGACGCCGTGTTCCCGCCAGTCGGCGCCGCCGTTGGAATCGTTCAGGAGGAGAGGCTGCAGATTGTCCATCGTATGGGCGAAACGCGCCTCCGGCGTCGCGTAAGACTCAAACTCTTCGAACAGCCCGCGCAGCTCCTTCCGCTGTTCGTCCGGCAGCAGACCGAAGATCCGCTCTGCGGCTTTCTCCTCCCGCTCCTTCTGGGTCGCCAGCCCCTGCGCGTCGTAGGCGTAGGTATCCCCTGCGTCGATCTCCACGATATCATGGATCAGCGCCATCATCATGGCCCTCGCCAGATCGAACTCCTCGTTGGAATACTCCCGCAGAAGCCAGATCATGACCGCCATGTGCCACGCGTGCTCCGCGTCGTTCTCCCGGCGGCCATGGCCGCTTAAATGGGTCTGGCGGAGGATATTCTTCTCCTTATCGATCTCAAGAATAAACTGCAGCTGTTTCTCAAAACGTTCTCTGTCCATACGCTCTCCGGTTTATTTCCATATCCTTCTATTCGCGCCCCCGCTCCTGCGGAAAACGCCGCGGGCCGCGGCTGTTTTCTCATTCCATCTTAAGTATCATCTCCAGCACGCGCCGGGCGCAGGCGGCGATCTCCTCCCGGCTGATCAGACCTTTCGCAAGGGCCTCTTCCACCCTTTCCGGGTAGCCGGTTCCCATCTTGACGTCGTTGCCCGCCTTGATCTCCCGGTAATGTTCTCCATGGGTCCACCAGTCCGTAGTCACAAGGCCCGTATAGCCCCATTCGCCCCGCAGGATACCGGTCAGCAGATCCTTATTCTCGGAAGCCCGCACGCCGTTGACCAGATTGTAGGAGGTCATGATCATATACGGCTGCGATTCCTTTACAAGGATCTCAAACGGTTTCAGATAGATCTCCCGCAGCGCCCGCTCGGATACGCGGGAATCGCTGTCTTTGCGGTTCGTCTCTTTATTATTGCAGGCGAAATGCTTCGCGCAGGCGCCGATCTTCTTCGACTGGATGCCCCGCACCATCGCCGCGGCGACCCGGCCGGCCAGCAGCGGATCCTCGGAATAATACTCAAAATTCCGCCCGCACAAAGGGCTTCGGTGGATATTCACCGCCGGCGCCAGCCAGAGGCCGAGATTATTCTCCTTCAGTTCATCCGCCGCAGCGGCTCCCACCTGCTCCGCTAACTCCGGGTCCCAGGTGCACGCCAGCAGAGTCGCGCACGGAAACGCGGTCGTAAATATCCCGCAGGTCTTCCAGATGCGCAGACCCGCAGGCCCATCCGCCGTCATCACGTTCGGCACGCCGTACTCCGGAAGGTTGCCCATGCCAAAGGTATTGGCTACGCCGGTGTTAGGCTGGCCGCCCAGCAAATGGATCCGGTCGCCGTCGCTTAGCTGCTCCACAAAATCATCCAGCGTCATCCGGCCTTCCGCCACATCCAGAAGCTGGGGCCTGTCGCCGATCCGGTCACGGCGGGTCCGGGCAATTCCCCTTACAGCGGGCCGCACGCCTTCCAGCTCCGCCGGATCCTGGGGCGGAAGCGCCGCTTCCGGTTCCACACGGCATGCCGCTGCCGCCGTATTCTCCGGCTCTGCGTTTCCGCAACACGGCTGTCCTCCTGCTCCTGTATTTTCTCCGCAGGCAGACCCTACCGTTCCTGCCGCCTCACCCGCCGGCAGTTTCTCATATTTCCCGCTGGCCAGAAGCCGTCCGGAAAGCTTATGGGGCGCCGCCTGTGAGGTCAGCTGCTCCGTCACCCGAACGGTTTCCTGGCAGTACACGAAATCCGCCTTCACCGCGTCGCGTACATTCTCGCCGATATAGAAGGCGTACTCTCCCGGCTCCAGAATGTACGCGCTGGCGCAGACCTTCCCCCTATCGTCGTAGGAAGCCATGGACGCGACCGGAAACGACAGCCGAAGGCTCACTTTCTCCCCCGGCTCCAGCAGCTTCGTCTTCTGAAACGCCGCAAGCGCCCTGGCCGGCTTTCCCAGCTTCCCCTGGGGCGCGCCGAAATAGACCTGCACGACTTCCTTGCCCGCGCGCCTGCCCGTATTCTTCACCCGCACGTCAAAGACAATCTCGTCTCCCTGCCGCGCCGCGCTCTCAACGCTGATATCAAAATCGGTATACGACAGTCCGAACCCGAACGGATAATTGACCTTCCCCGAAGCCCCCGGAATCGTCTCAAAATACCGGTAGCCCACATATATGTCCTCGGTATAATCCACATAATCATCCGACTCATGGAAGCCGGCGGTAGACGGATAGTCTTCCAGCGACGCCGCAAATGTATCCGCCAGCCGTCCGGACGGATTCACATCCCCGCACAGCACTTCCGCGGCGGCCAGGCCGCCTTCCATACCGCCCTGCCACGCCATCAGCACCGCGCCGATCCGGTTATTGTCTTTAAACCAGCTGCTGTCTACCATGCCGCCCACATTCATCACCACGATCACCTGGCTGAACCGGCTGCAGACCGCCTCAAGCAGCGCCTCCTCCGCCTTCGTCAGGTAGAAATCCCCCCGCTCGAAGATGTCCTTTCCCATGCGCAGAACCGGGTTCTCCTCCGCCTTCTCTTTCTGCTCCGTCCCATCCGTACTGACCCGATCCCAGCCTTCCCCCGAGAACCGGCAGAAGGTCACGACAGCGATATCGGCTGCCTTCCCGGCCCGCTCCAGCAGCTCCTCCGGCAGAACCGGTTCCTTCGTCATGCCTGGAACGGCTCCTGCCTCATATTGGACGGCGATCTCCTTCTCATAGAACAGGGGAAGCTCATGGAACAGTTCTACCTTTCCCCGGCTTTCCATCTGTTTCATGCCTTCGTACAGGTTCCGCACATAGGCGACCGTCACGTCGCCGCTTCCGCCTCCGCCTTTCACATAGTCGATCGTACCCTTGCCGAACAGCGCCACCTTCGCGCCCGCGGCAAGCGGAAGGCACTCCCTCTCATTTTTCAGAAGCACCATCCCTTCCCCGGCCGCCTTCCGTGAAAGCGCGATATGCGCCTCGCTTCCAGTCACCCGCCGGCCGTCCTCTCCCAGAGGGAGTACCGGCTGATACAAATGTCTCTGCCATTTTCCCATAACGATCTCCTGCCTTTCTGATCTCTTTCCGGACTTACGCACTTTTAAATATGACCGCCATACGCGTATCGTCTTACTCTATTTAAAACAGCTGCGGCAGGCAAGCAGCACGATATTCCTTACGCTGCTCTCCTGCCGCCGGATACTGCTTTATTTCTTCTCTCCTCCCAGCCGGATCCACCGAAGATAGGCGCTGATGAACGGATCCAGACCGCCGTCCAGAACCGCGTTCACATTGCCGCTCTCCTCGTTGGTCCGATGATCCTTCACCATCGTGTACGGCTGCAGCACATAGGAGCGGATCTGGCTGCCCCACGCGATATCCGCCACGTCGCCGCGAATATCGGAAAGGTTCGCCGCGTTCTCCTGCTGCTTTAAAATGAACAGCTTGGCCTTCAGCATCTGCATGGCCTTATCCTTATTCTGGAACTGGGAACGCTCATTCTGGCACTGCACCACCACGCCCGTAGGAATGTGGGTGATGCGCACCGCCGAGGAAGTCTTATTGATATGCTGGCCGCCGGCGCCGCTGGACCGGTAGGTGTCGATCCGCAGGTCGTCCGGATTGATATCCACGTCCAGATCCTCCTCGATATCCGGCATCACATCGCAGGACACGAAGGAGGTCTGCCGCTTACCCGCCGCGTTGAACGGGGAAATACGCACCAGACGGTGTACGCCATGCTCCGACTTCAGATACCCGTAGGCGTTCACACCGTTGATCTGGATCGTTACGGACTTGATGCCCGCCTCTTCGCCGTCCAGATAGTCCAGAAGCTCCGTTGTAAATCCCTTCTTATCCGCCCACCGGCAGTACATCCGGTACAGCATGCTGCACCAGTCGCAGGACTCGGTGCCGCCCGCTCCCGCGTTCAGCCGCAGGATCGCGTTATTATTGTCGTACTGTCCCGAAAGCAGGGTGCTGATCCGCAGATCCTCCAGCTCCGTCGTAAACTCATCAAGCATCTGCCGGACCTCCGGAATCACATCCGGATCGTTCTCCTCATTCCCCATCTCGATCAGGACTTCAATATCCTCATACTGCTGCTCCAGCTTATGGAAGCCCTCCACCGTATCCTTCAGATTCTTGGCTTCCTTCATCAATTTCGTGGACCGCTCCGGATCGTCCCAGAACCCCGGCTCCTCCATCGAACGGTCTAATTCCGCGATTCGCCTGACCTTGTTATCCAGGTCAAAGTGAATCCCTCACTTCCACTAATGGTTTCTGAAACGTCGATAAAGTATACTTGAACTGGTCAAGCTCAACCATTGTGTCACCTTCTTTCTATACTGTGCCAAATCTTATAGCTACCTCAATCCTCCTATGGGAAGATGCCTCCCGCGGCATCCTTTCTAAACCGGCTTCCGCCCATGACACTGCTTATACTTCTTCCCGCTCCCGCACGGGCACGGATCGTTCGGATAGATCTTCTTCACTTCCTTGCGGACCGGCGCCTTCGCCACAGAATCGTCCCGGTTGGTTCCGGTCACCTTCGCCGCCGGCTCCCTCTCCACCTTCTGCTCGACCCGGATGTGGAACAGGATCCGTACCGTATCCTCCTTCACCGCCGCGGTCATGCCGTCAAACATCTCATAGGCGCTCATCTTGTACTCGACAAGCGGATCCTTCTGCCCGTAGGCCTGCAGCCCGATGCCCTGGCGCAGCTGATCCATATCGTCGATATGGGACATCCATTTATTATCAATGACCTTCAGAAGGATCACGCGCTCGATCTCACGGATCTGCTCGGCCTCCGGGAACTCGGCCTCCTTCGCCTCGTACAGCTTGATCGCCGCTTCCTTTAACTGATGCACCAGTTCCTTCTTCTTCATCCGCTCCTTCTGCGTGTCGTTCAACACCACAGGCGGCAGCGGAATGATGGGCAGCAGCAGGGAATTCAGTTCGCCCAGATCCCAGCTCTCCGGCGCCGAATCATCGGCCACCGTCATATCTACCACATGTTCCACGATGTCCGTGATCATCTTCAGGATCACATCCCGCATATTGTCGCCGTCCAGCACCCGGCGGCGCTCCGCGTAAATGACTTCGCGCTGCTCGTTCATGACCTCATCGTATTTTAACAGATTCTCGCGGATGCCGTAGTTGTTGTTCTCGATCTTCTTCTGCGCCTTCTCGATAGCGCTTGACAGCATCTTGTGCTCGATCTGCTCGCCTTCCGGCACGCCCAGGGCGTTAAACATATCCATGAGCCGCTCGGAACCGAACAGCCGCATCAGATCGTCCTCCAGGGAAATATAGAACCTGGACTCGCCCGGATCTCCCTGACGTCCGGATCGTCCGCGCAGCTGGTTGTCGATACGGCGCGCCTCATGACGCTCCGTGCCGATGACCCTGAGGCCACCGGCCGCTCTGGATTCCTCGTCCAGCTTAATATCCGTACCACGGCCGGCCATGTTGGTAGCGATGGTGACCGCGCCGTGAAGTCCGGCGTCGGCCACGATCTCCGCCTCCAGCTCATGGAACTTGGCGTTCAGCACTTTATGCGGAATTCCCCTGCGGTTCAGCATCTTGCTTAACATCTCGGAGGTCTCGATGGTGATGGTACCCACCAGCACCGGCTGGCCTTTGGAATGGGCCTCCTCCACCTCGTCCACGACAGCCTTGAATTTCTCCTTCTTGGTCTTATAGACCGCGTCGTTATGATCCACGCGGATCACCGGCTTGTTGGTCGGGATCTCGATGGCGTCCATGCTGTAGGTATTGCGAAACTCCTTCTCCTCCGTCAGCGCCGTACCGGTCATGCCGGCCTTCTTGCGGAACTTATTGAAAAAATTCTGGAACGTGATCGTAGCCAGGGTCTTGCTCTCCCGGCGCACATTCACATGCTCCTTCGCCTCGATCGCCTGGTGAAGTCCGTCGGAATAACGGCGGCCCGGCATGATGCGGCCCGTGAATTCATCCACAATCAGAACCTCGTCGTCCTTGACCACATAATCCTTATCCCGGTGCATCAGATTATTGGCCCGCAGGGCCAGAATGATATTGTGCTGGATCTCCAGATTCTCCGGGTCGGCCAGGTTCTCGATGTGGAAGAATTCCTCCACCTTCTTCACGCCTTCCTCGGTCAGATTCACCACTTTGTCCTTCTCGTTGACCACGAAATCGCCGGTCTCCTCGATATCCTCGCCCATGATCGCGTTCATCTTTGTAAATTCACCGGACGCCTCGCCCCGCTGCAGCTGACGCGCCAGGATATCGCAGACCTCATAAAGCTTCGTGGACTTGCCGCTCTGTCCGGAAATGATTAAAGGCGTTCTGGCCTCGTCGATCAGCACCGAGTCCACCTCGTCGATGATCGCGAAGTCCAGCTCCCTTAAGACCATCTGCTCCTTGTAGATAGCCATGTTATCTCTCAGATAGTCGAAACCAAGCTCATTGTTCGTCACATAGGTGATATCGCAATTATAAGCCTTCTTTCTCTCCTCCGGGGTCATGGAGTTGAGCACCACGCCTACGCTCAGACCCAGGAATTCATGGATACGCCCCATCCATTCGGCGTCACGCTTGGCCAGGTAATCGTTGACCGTCACGATATGGACGCCCTTGCCTGCCAGAGCATTCAAATACGCCGGACAGGTGGACACCAGCGTCTTGCCTTCGCCGGTCTTCATCTCAGCGATACGGCCCTGGTGAAGGACAATGCCGCCGATCAGCTGCACCGGGAAATGTTCCATATTGAGGGTTCTGCGGGCCGCCTCGCGTACGGCCGCGAAGGCCTCCGGCAGGATCTGATCCAGGGTCTCCCCCGCCGCCAGCCGCTCCTTGAATATCTTTGTCTTCCCCCTCAGCTCCTCATCGCTTAAGGCCATCATCTCCGGCCGCATGGCCACGATCCTGTCCACGATGGGATATATCATCTTCAGTTCCCGCTCGCTGTGGGTACCGAAAATCTTCTCTACGAGATTCATCTGTCACTCTCCTGCTAGATTTTTACAGAAGCAATTGCTTTCGCCGCATCAGACCATCTGCCCTGCCTGCTCCGACTCCCTGACGGCTTATCGCCCGGTCGGCCGTCATCAAGGCGAAACGTCTTCCTGAGACGGCATCCGCCGCGTCAGAAAGCGGCCTCTCAGGGCGGCCGCCGCTTCTGTCTGTTAACGTAATAAAACTGCGTGTTTAGGTATAATCTTAGATATTCTACCACCAACCGCAGTTTTATTCAACTGAATAAGAAGGTTGTTCACAAAAAATTAACGAAATGGTAACGGTTCCGGCCGCAGACAGGCCGTCCCTCTGCGAACCGGATATTTCACCGCGCCAGCTTCATCAACGCCTCGATCAGATAATAATCCCCGTAAATGATTGAGAATTCGTGGTCCTTATCATGGTAGGCCGCAGTGCATTTCTCCAGCAGGTTGTCCGCCGCATCGTCCCAGTTCACCCGCCGGTCGGTCAGGGCGCGCAGGAGTCTGACCGCGGCTTCCAGATAGCTCCGGCCATTTTCTCTTTCCGGCGCAGAGATCCTAACCATATCAGCGCTTTCTTCCCTGCCGCCGGATCCGACTTCCGAATCGCCCACCGCGCTGCCGGCTCCATGCGCTCTGTTCTCCTCAAGCAGCTGCCAGATCTCCAGAAGCCCGCTGGCCGCGATCGCCGCCGCCGTCGAATCCTCCCACGCCGGCTCCGCCGGCTGGCAGAAGTCCACCGGGATCAGCCCGCTCTCCGGAATATGCGCGATGAAATAATCCGCGATCCGCATGGCCGTATCCAGGTACTCCCGCTTCCCCGTATGCCGGAAGCTCTGCGCGAATCCGTAAAGTCCCCAGGCCTGCCCCCGGGTCCAGGACGAGCCGTCCCCGTATCCCTGGCCGCCGTAGCTTCGCACCATTTCACCGCTGTCCACATCAAACTCCACGATATGGTTCACGGAGCCGTCCTCCCGCACGAAATACCGCGCCGCCGTGTCCGCGTGCCGCATGGCCGTCTGGGCAAAGCGCGGATCCTTCGTCTCTTCGCTTGCCCAGTACAGAAGCGGCAGATTCATCATGCAGTCGATGATTGCCCAGCCGCGGCGGTCCGGGCCATTGTCGCCCCAGTCGTTCCACGCCCGGATAAACTGCCCCGCGTGGTTGAAGCGCCCCGCCAGGTTATTGGCCGCCAGAAGCGCCCGGTTCCGCGACGCCGGATTCCCGGTCAGCCGGTAATTGTTCACCGACGTGGGCAGCCATTTAAATCCGCTGTCGTGATCCATGGACCGGGCGTCCATCAGCACCCGGTCCAGCTTCCGCTCCACGCTCTCCGCGACCGCTTTATATCGCTCCTGCCCGGTCAGCTCGTACATCTGCCACATCATGCCGCCCCAGAAGCCGTTGGTCCACCAGCCGATCCTGTCGTCTCCCGACCAGTCGTCGTGGACGCCGCCCTTCGTCGTGTAGGGGATCTTCTCCGCAGAGCGGGTGCTTACCTCCTCCATCTTTTCCGCGACCCGGGCAAGAACGTCCTGTGCCCAGGTTTTATACTCTTCATACATATTTTCCGATTCCTTTCTCATACAGTCATACGACACCGATTCGAATAATTGCATACTAATCATAACGCTTCTCACAGAAAAATTCCAGTGTCAAAGCAAATTTCCGATTACTGCTCAACCACTCACGCAATTCATGGCAAAAAGTTCTTGCTTCACACATGATCGTTTGTTATAATCATATTGAACACAGCCAGCTTCATTCATGAACATCGTACGGGATTTCTCCGGCGAATCCACACATTTTATTGCTTTGCTGTCCAGCTTTTCTATTTACAGACAGTATTATTTTGATGTACAATAAAGGAGGTAAATTTATGTCTAAAAACAATGTCAACATTAACAGGGAGTATAAGGCCAGTCTCTTTTCCCGAATTTTTTCCGAGCCCAAAGCTGCTCTGAGCCTTTACAACTCCTTAAACGGTACCGACTATGATGATCCGACCCAACTGGAGATCAATACCATTGAATCTGTACTCTACATCGGTTGGAAGAACGATGTGTCATTCCTGATCGACAGCAGCATGAATCTGTATGAGCACCAGGCTACATGGAATCCAAACATGCCGCTCCGGGGACTGTTCTATTTTTCCGATCTGTATCGGGGATATGTGGCGTCCCAAAGTCTGGACATCTACACCAGCGTACCGCTCAAACTTCCTGCTCCAAGATACACCGTCTTCTATAACGGTACGCGAGAAGAACCGGAGATTCAGGAACTGAGGCTTTCAGATCTCTATAGTATTGCCGCCGGTTCGCCAATCCTGGAATGCACAGCACAGGTTATGAACATCAACTTTGGTCATAACAGAGCGCTGATGGAGCGTTGCCGGCAATTATACGAATATTCTTATTTTATAGACACGATCCGCCGGCATCTCAAAAATGGGTTAACATTGAACGCTGCGGTGGAACGGACAGTAGAAGAATGTATCGCCGGGAATATCCTTAAAGATTTTCTTTTAAAGCACAAAGCGGAGGTAGCGAATATGATAATGCCTGAGTTCAATGCGCAGCTGCACGATCAGACAACGCATGAAATAGGATTTAATGAAGGAGAACGCACTGGTATTGCTGAGGCCATCTGCGATATGCTCACCGATGTCTGTCAGCTTCCGGACATATGGCGCGAGAAAATTATGTCTGCTCAGGATATCGATGTTCTCAAATCCTGGCACAGAATTGCGCGACGGTCGGAAAGTCTGGATGAATTTCTTAAAAAATCCGGATTAAGTTCCAAATAGCACCCGTAAAAAATAGGCTTCGCCTATTCAACTCCCCCGGCCCCTCAATCTTGAGGGGTGGGGCTTCCTTTTTCCGCTTTTTTCTGGCATAATAGTCCTATGAATATTTTACAGGAAATCTTCTCCGACTATTATGAAGAAATCAAATATACTCTTCATCCCAGAAAAACCGAGATGGAAAATATCGATAAGATGTTAGCCTGCGGTGACCCCTCCTTTGGCGGCGCCATGTATTCCTGCCCCCATTGCGGTAAGCTTAAATTTGTCCCCTTCCGCTGCCATAGCCGCTTCTGTCCCTCTTGCGGCAATAAATATGCCATGGAACGTACTACCTCTATGTCTTTTAAACTCATTAATGTTACCCACCGCCACTGTGTCTTCACCATCGATGAGCAGCTGCGCGACTTTTTCCTTAACGACCGCTCCCTCCTCGACTGCCTTTTCCATTCTGTCTCCAGTGTCGTTTCCCGTATGTTCCTGAAGCTGAATAAATCCATGAACTTCACACCTGGCTTTATCATGGTCCTCCACACCTTCGGCAGGGATTTGAAATGGAACCCCCATATCCACTGCCTCATTTCCGAGGGCGGCTATAGTGACAACGGCTTCTGGCGTAATGTCCATCATTTCAATTACACTTACCTCCGCAACGCTTTCCGCACCGCTTTATTGAACAAAATGGAACCGCTGATCGGCCCATCTTTCAAAAAAGTAAAGGCCCGCTGCTACCAGGAGCACAAAGATGGTTTTTATGTCTATGCCAAGCCTAACAAATGCGACCCTAAAACAGTGATCAAATATATCGGCCGCTATCTCGGACGCCCTGTCATCGCCACTTCCCGCATCGACCGCTACGATGGGGACTTTGTCACCTTCCATTACAACCGTCACGAGGACGGCCGGTACGTGGAGGAAACCGTCCCGGCCATGGAATTCATCGCCCGCCTCATCCGGCACATCCCTGAAAAACATTTCAAAATGATCCGTTATGGTGGCATCTACGCACGCCATCGGAAGTCCGACAGCAGACTCCGCAGGGCGGTCTCCCGCGAAAAGCGCCTCATTTACAGGAGCTTTAACCAATGGCGCACTGCCATCCTCTCCGCATTCGGCTATGACCCTTTAAAATGCGAATGCGGTACCACCATGCTGTTTTTAGAACTCTATTTTAACCATAAGCGTGTTTCTCTGGAAGAAATGTACGAGGAAATCATGTCCCGTTCCCGTGGAAAAAGGTCGTCCTCATGACTTCCCTCCCGCCTCTTTACGTGGTATACTTCTTTCAAAGGAGGCGGACCACATGAAACCCGATACAGAGAAACTACGCAAAAAATATATGGATCATCCACCGGAAGGGATGACATCCGAGGACATTCGCCGTATGAGCGAGGATGACCTTCTTGATATGGATTATTTCTTAAATGAGGACGATCTGTTTGACGATGAAGTCGGTGCGGAAGGTTTTTATATCTTCTAACACTGCATCGTCTTTTTCTCATGTCAGGAACAGGTGTTTATCTAACATGTGTTCGATTAACACCTGTTCTTTTTATCCTCCCCAAATCTCGGAATTTCCTATAAAGTTAAAAAAGCTGCGAATCACCTCCATCGATTCGCAGCTTTCGACAAATACCGGCAGCCGAAGTTTCGTTTATTCACCCGGTTTCTTTACAGATCTTCGCAGTGCTCACAGTTCGCATACCCGGGCCGCGCGGAAACCATTCTTCTCCACCGCCTCCCGGAATTCCTCTCCAAAATGCATGCAGGTGACGCGGCCGCGCAGTCCGCCGGGAATACACTCGCACAGCTGTTTCAAAGAACAGTGCTCGGGATTCTCCTTCTTCTCATAGGTGGTCTCCTGATAGACATGGGCCAATGTACCCGCCTTCAGCCCCTCGATCACCTGTTCCGGCATCTTATTGGAATCGCCGCTGTAAAAAATGGTTTCCTTTCCGTCGGAAAGATAATAGCCGTAACAGTCCATCCCGGGAGCGTGGCATACCTTAAGCGGCGTCACCCTGATCCCGCCGGGAAACGGCTCCGAAAAATCCGTCCGGAACTGATACGCCTCCCTGCAGATTCCCATAAGCTCCAGTATCACCGGCAGTCCCGCGTCGGGCGAAGCCACCAGTACCGGCTTGCCCAACACGTATCTGCAGTAAGAAGCCAGCGAGCCCAGGCTGCCGATATGATCCGGGTGGCGGTGGGTAACCAATATATTCACCGCCGCGCACCGCGCAAGCTCCGGCCGGTCCGCCATACGGCCGAACACCGTTTCCCCGCAGTCCATCAGGTAAAGCTGGTCCTCCGCCATGAAAAACGCACTGTTGCTGCCCCAGGAAGGCCTGTACGCCGCGCCGACACCCGAAAAACTCATCCTCATATAAGCCTCTCCCATCTTAATAGCTGAACCCGTGATGCTTAAGCCACTCCGCGCACTGGGCCGTCCAGTCGGTCTGAATGATGCCGAAGCCCTTCCGGGCCGCCCAGCCCCATCCGTCATCCGGGTCCTTAAGGAGCGAGACATCATCATTGTGGCCGGCGCTCAGAGGCACATTCTCATTGTAGATCAGCGTATTCACCCACAGTACCATTCCCATCCGGCGCATCGAGTCGATATAGTCCTGGCAGGCGATCGGCGAATCCTCCCGTGCAAATACAAGCTCCGCCCCGACCATATGGATATTCCTCTCCCGGATCCAGTCCGTAGCCGTGTCCGTCTCCTTGTAGACCGGCAGATACATATATTCCGGCGCGAACGCTTCCACCTCCGCCAGCCGTTCCGCCGACGGATCCGTCTTGAGAAGGATCTGGTCCCGCATCCCGTGGCGCTCCACGCAGCGCACCACATCCTCCAGGAAGCCGCCGCAGCGATCCAGATTCATCAGACACCGCCCCCGGAAATGCTCCAGCACATCGTCGAAGGAGTCCAGGCCGTAGTGGGTCGCCGCTCCGTCCGTATTGATAAACCGGAGCTCACGCACCTGCTGCGCGGTCAGAGACCTTATATCGGCCTCCAGGCGGAGACGGCTCCATTCCTTCCCCGTATGGAAAATGAATAATTCCCCGTCCGCCGTCTTAAACAGATCCATCTCCAGAACTGACGCGCCGTTTCTGACGGCCAGCTCAAACGCTGGGATCGTATTGGCCGGGATATTCGCCCCGCCAAGTCCCATGTGCGCCGCTACCAGGACGCCTTTACTTCTGCATAATTCGTTCAGCTCGTTCATACTCACACCTGCTTAAAGTTCTCCGTCAAGACTCTTCTGATACCACTCGATCCAGTCATAGTAGCCGTAGGTCTCCAGATCCTTCAGATACGCGTTCCAGGACTCGTCGGTGACGCCGTCCATAATGCTGGTGGAAATGTAATTGTCGATCATCGGCATCAGGTCCGTCTCGATAAACGTTCTCTCGCTCACGGCATCCGGATCCTGGAATCTCGGGAAAATGTACTCATCCTGCAGAAGATCCAGCGTCTGCTTCACCAGCTTTGAGCGGCTCTGCGTCGAGTCTTTCGGGTTAAATTCCAGCACCGTCGGCACGCCGTTGACCAGATGTGTATTTCTGTCGTCATACGCATAATCATCCAGCGAGAGCAGTACGCTCGTGCCGCCCGCGCCTCTGTTATTGGTCAGGGTGCTGGCCGTCTCATTGGCGAACTCCGGCTTGTTCTTCCAGTCGTCACTCAGATAAATCTCGCCCTCGTACTCATCCCAGAGGATTCCCTTTTCACCTAAGAACGCGGTCATCTTCAGCTGGCGGGTACTCGCCATCCAGTTGTACCAGTGAAGCAGCGCCGGCACGTTCTTGCTGTCAGCGGAAATCGTCAGACCGGTCTTCACGGTGGTATCATAGTATTTGTTGCCGTCCAGAACCGGCTCTACGCCTTCCATTCCCTGGATCCACAAGAATTCCCACTCATTGAAATCCAGTCCCAGATGAGTCGGGCTGAACATATAGGTCACACCGTAAAGATCCTGGTTCACCTTCGCGGTCCACTCATCGCCGGACTGGGAGAAGCCCTCCACATCCAGGAGGCCGTCCGCCATCAGCTTGTGCATATATTCCAGCCACGCGCGCCACTCCTCAGTGTCCGCCGTCGGCGTCACGACGCCGTTTTTCACCATCTTGTAATGTCCGGAGTCGCCGTCCTTCGCGTTGGCGATCCCGAAATAGTTGGCGGAATTGTGGATGTGCGCCAAGCCGTGCTTATTGGCGAAGCCGAAGGGAATCTCATCATTGGGGTCTCCGTTGCCGTTGGCGTCCTGATCGCGGAACGCGCAGAGAACCTCATAAAGCTCGTCCGCCGTGGTGGGCATCTCCATGTTTACATTCTCAAGCCAGCGCGTATTGATCATCGGGAACCAGGTGTTCTCCGAATAATCCGTCTCCGGCCGTCCCGTAGCCAGCGCGCGGATCGAACCGTCCGGCCACCGAAGCGAATCCAGTCCCTCCGGATATACCTTTTCGACTGTCTCCAGGAAATTGGGGGCATAAGTCTCCAGAAGCCCTTCCTCGCTGAGGTCGTAGAACAGCTCCATATTGTCGCTGATCGTGTTTTCACCGACGTTTGACAGGAAAGCGTCCGGCAGCTCCCCGCTGGCCAGCTTCAGATTCACCTGCTCCGACCATGCCTCCGACGTCAGCAGCGTCCAGTTGACATGGATCCCTGTCGCCTCCTCCGCCAGCTTATAGATTTCCTTTTCGTTCGGATCCGTCACAAGATCATTGGTCGCCGTCGGTTTGGTGTAGATCTCCAGCACAGTCCCCGCGAAATAGTCCACAGGGATCCCATCCGTTGTCTCCTGCGCGGCGGTCGTCTCCCCGCCTGCCGCCTGCTGCGAGGGAGCCGCTGTCGTCTGTGCGGCCGTCGTCGCAGCCGCCGTGGTCTGTGTCTGTGTCTGGTTTCCGCCTCCGCAGCCCGCCAGCAGCGACACGGTCATTCCTGCGGCCAGTGCAGCCGCCAATGTCTGTTTTCTCATAAAATACCTCCTGTTTTTTTGCTTTCTGGTTCATAGATTGTCCCTGCGGTTTCATGCGCCGCAGTTCGCCGATGCGTCCGTCAAACGCATCGTCAGCTCTCCTTGCCGTCCCTGTCATGTTCAGCCCTTCACCGAGCCGATCATAACGCCCTTTACAAAATACTTCTGAATAAACGGATACAGGCACAGGATCGGAGCCGTCGATACCACAATAATACTGTATCGGATCGTCGCCACCATCTGCTGCATCTCCATCACCGCCTCCACGTCCTCAGCGAGCTCATGATTCTCCGCCGTCTGCAGAAGGATCTGCCTTAAGAACACCTGAAGCGGATATTTATACCGGTCTGTCAGATAGATCAGTGCATTAAAATATGAATTCCAGTGACTGACCGCGATATAGAGCACCATCACGGCCAGGATCGCTTTGGACAGCGGCATCACGATCGACATAAAAAACGTCCCATTCCCGCAGCCGTCAATGGTCGCCGCGTCCAGAAGCTCATCCGGGATATTGGTCCTCATGAAGGATCGGACCACAATGACATTATGTACGGACACACTGCCCTGCAGGATCATCAGAAGCCGCGTATCCAGAAGCCCCAGATTCTTGATCATGAGGTACGTCGGGATCAGTCCCCCTCCGAAATACATCGTGAAAATGAACAGCTTCATCAATATCCCGCTGCCCGGCAGATCCTTCCTGGAAAACGCGTACCCCGCCAGGATTGTCACCAGGGCGCCAAACGCCGTGCCGCACACCGTATAAAACAGCGTGTTCGCATAACCGGTCCATACGCGCCAGTCGGCAAATACCATCTTATATCCTGCCACCTGAAAACCCCTCGGATACAGCAGAAGCGTTCCGGCGTTGATCAGCTTATAGTCCGTAAATGACGCCACAAGGACGAACCACAGCGGGTACAGCGTAACGATGGTAAGCAGGATCAGAAATGTGTTCGCCAGCGCGTCAAACAGCCTGTTGTCCCAGGACTGCCGGATTCTGTTCGCCGATCGTCCCCGGGTTCGGATCATTCTCTGCATAGATCAGCCCTCCTTACCACAGACTGGAACCACTCACCTTGTCTGCCGTCTTATTGGCGATGATGAGCACGATAAAATTGATCACGTTGTTGAACAGGCCGATGGCCGCCGAATAGCTGAACCGCTGGTCCTGCAGACCCATCTTATATACGTAGGTGGAGATCACCTCCGACGAGGTGATGTTCAGCGAGTTCTGCATCAGGTACACCTTCTCGTAGCCCACGCCCATGATGCTTCCGAGCCTTAAGATCAGCATAATGATGATCGTCGGCAGGATCGACGGAATATCAATGTGCCAGATGCGCTGGAGCTTATTGGCTCCGTCCACCTGAGCCGCGTCATGCAGCTCCTGGTCCACGCCGGTCAGAGCCGCCACGTAGATGATGGAGCCCCAGCCCATGCTCTGCCAGATCCCGGACCAGACATAGATATGGGAGAAATAATCCGCCCGTCCCATAAAATACGTGTCGGTCGGGCCGCCGAACAGGCCGGCCAGCATATTCACAATGCCGTTGCGCGGCGACAGAAACAGCGACAGCATGCCCACCAATACCACCGTGGAGATAAAGTGGGGCATGTAAGTAACGGTCTGGACGAATTTCTTCCTGCGCACATTTCGCACATTGTTCAAAAACACTGCCAGAATGATCGGGAACGGAAAGCTGATCAGGGAATACAGGCTGATCTTCAGCGTATTCTTAAAGATCATCCAGAACCGCGGCGTGTCCATGAAGGTGGTGATCCACTTCAGTCCTACCCATTTGCTTCCCCATATTCCGTTGACCGCCTTATAGTCACGAAACGCGATCTGCAGCCCGTACATGGGCCCGTAATGAAATATGGCGATATAAAGTGCCGCCGGAAGCAGAAACATATACAGAAGCCAGTTTTTCTTCATCAGCTTCCAGGTTTTCGAGCGCTTCCGGATTTTTTGAGCTGCCTGCTGATTCACAAAGCCTTTCACTCTCCTTCCCCTCCGGCCGTTCCGCATGTGCGCCGGCCGTCCACCCCATTGTCTTCAGTTACATGATCAGGATATCCTATGATCATGATTATATACCATTGATTGGTACGTGTCAACATCAATTTTCAAATTTTATAACTTAATTTTCGAATTATTTTATATATATCCGTTTGACGCCGTATTTATTTCCAAATATTCGCAGTAATCCGCGGAAGCGGCGCCTGTTTTTGTAATTGGTTCGTTCTAATTTAATTGGTAAATTTCATCGTATCAATCTTTGTTTGATTTTTTGTCCAATATTTGTCCAATTTCTCTTGCGAATCCTTCCGATTTCTGCTATCTTATTAATAATAGATAGATTTCCACAAGACAGGGCATCAGTCAGGAGGTATTTTATGCCTACGATCAAAGACATCGCCAGGGAAGCGGGCGTTTCCCACGGCACCGTATCCAACGTTCTGAACAAAACCGGCAAAGTCAGTATTGAGAAAATCCGTCTGGTGGAGAACGCCGCCAAAAAGCTGGGTTATGTACCCAACGTTCAGGCCCAGCTGCTGAAGCAGGGGATCACGCGGACGGTCGTCCTGATTCTTCCCTCTCTCTGCGAGGATATCTATCTGGATCTGTACAACGCGGTTCAGACCACGCTTTTCAAGGCGGATTATGATGTGAACGTCTATCCGACCAACGATATCGCCAGTATCGAGGAAGCGATCCTGAAACGCATTCCCCAGTCGGGACTGACAGCCGTAGTGACTGTTTCCTGCCTGGGAAATTCCGGTGAAGAACTCTACAGGGATCTTCCATGCCCTGTCATATACATCGACCGGGACGGAAAACCCGTCCGGCCCAACGATATGTTCATCCGCTTTGACTATGAGAAGATCGGTACGGCCATCGGACGCCATATCCTGGACAGCGGCCGCAGGGAGGTAGCCGTGTTCTCCACGCCGCCCTCCTTTTCCCGCGATCAGCTGCTGATAAAAGGTCTGGAAGACGCCGTAAACGGCAGCGCTGTCTCCATCCGGCATTTCACCTCGACCTTTAACCTGGCCATCAACACCGCCTTCGACATCGTCCAGGCCGGCGTCCGTTTCGACGCCATCGTGACCAGCAGCCTTTCCCGGGCCGAAGCCGTTCTGAGCGCTCTGCGGATCTCCTACGCGAAAGAACGCCCGGAGATTATCACGCTCTCCAATTCCGGCGGTCTGGCGCCGGCGGATTTTCTTGCCTGCCGGCTGGATTTCAGCCAGATGGGCGTGCGGATCGCGGATCAGATCATCCGTCGGTCACGCCAAAAAGAATCCATGCCGCCGGTCATCACCATGGAAGACGGCGGTTTCCCGCAGGCTCTGCCTCAGATCCCGAAAAAAGCCGTTCGCACGCTGACCATGCTCACGCTTGACACTCCCACGACCAACGCGCTGGATAAGCTTCTGCCCATGTTTGAGGCGGAAAGCGGGATCCATTTAAAGCTGATACGCACCTCCGCGGAGGATCTGGCCGCTACCACCGACATGCTGAGCGACGACTTCTGCTATGACCTGATCCGGATGGATGTGGCCCGCATGGACGTTATGGGCAGAAAGACCTATATGCCTTTAAGCGAGGCCGGCATCACGCCTGAGACTCTTCCGCAGACGCTGATCCGGGGGAATTATGACAATTATTCCCTTTCAGGCGGCGCCATGTACACCCTGCCCTTCGATCCCAGCGTCCAGCTTCTGCTGTATCGGAGCGACCTGTTCGACGACACGCTGCTGCGCCGCGCTTATTTTGAGCGGTATCATGAGACTCTGTCCGTGCCTGTTACCATTGAGCAGTACCTGCAGACCGCGGAGTTTTTCACCGCCGCCTGCAGTCCCAATTCGCCCACCCGGTACGGAACTACCATCATGGACCAGACCTCTTTTGCCACTGCCAGTGATTTCATGCCTTATTACCTGGCGAATGTCCCGGACGACCCGCAGAAAGCTTCCGGCCCCGCTATCCGGACCGGGGAAATGGTCGAGGCCATGCGCCAGTATCTCCGAATGCTGGATTTTGCCGGCCGGCCTCAGTCATGGCGGGGCTGCGTCCGGCTGCTGACGGAGGGATCCGTGGCTATGACCGTCGTCTACTCCAACTACGCCGCCAATATCATCAGCTCCGGCCGGTCCCATATGATCGGCAAGATCGGCGCTGCCGTAGTACCCGGCCGCCGGCCTCTTCTGGGGGGCGGCGTGGTCGGCATTTGCCGCTATTCAAAGAACGTGGAAGCTTGCCGGGAATTCCTCCGCTGGTATTTCACACCGGACATCTCCACGATGATCGTGCGGCTGGGAGGCACCTCCCCTCTGGCAGATACCTACAATAATTTCAAAAACTTTGTGATCTTCCCGTGGCTGCCGGCCACTCAGGAAAGCTTCGCCCTGGGAAGCCGCGGCGTCAGTTCCCAGCCGACGCCGGATGGCTGTTCCATCTGGGATTACGAATTTTCCATTGGCACCGCGGTCAAAAATATGATCGCCAGCGACATGTCTCCGGAAGAAGCGGTCAATATGGCCCAGGTCATGTACGGCCGCTCCGGCACGCGGAAGATAACATAATATTTTTGATTATGGTAACTTAGGCAGATTGCACAAAAATTATGTTCGAATGGCCGGGCAGGCGATCAGGCGCTCCGGTCGGCGGGTCCGTTTTTCCACAGCGAAAAGTGTCGTTTTTTCGGGAAATACCAGTTATGCACAGACTTATCCACATTATCCACCGTTTTTCAGCAGAAAAAGTATGTTCGAATCCATTTTCGGGTCGAAAAAGCGATTTTTGTTCACATCTCATAAACTTTGCGATTTCGACAAAATTTTTTGCTTTCCTGCCATCCGAACCCCCATATAGATTTCAGAAAATTTCAAAGAACCCTGTTGAATATTTAGAATACGTATGCTATACTTTAGGTATCCCAATAGAAGGAGCTGATGAGCATGCGTTTTACGATTACCGGAAGAAACATGGAAGTGTCCTCTGGTCTGAGAGAGGCCATTGAGACGAAGCTTGGGAAGCTGGAGCATTATTTTTCCCCTACTACGGAGGTGATCGTCACCTTAAGCATCCAGCGCGGCGAACAGAAGATTGAGGTAACCATACCGATCAAAGGAGGGATCATCCGGGCTGAAGAGTCCTCAAGCGATATGTACGTATCCATCGATCTGGTGGAGGAAGTCATCGAACGGCAGGTACGCAGATATAAGAAGAAGATCATTGACAAGAAGCAGTCGGCCCAGTCCTTCTCCCAGCTTTTCCTGGAATCGGACGAGCCGGCCGAGGACGAGGATATCAATATCGTCAAGACCAAACGCTTCGGCATGAAGCCCATGTTCCCGGAGGACGCCTGCGTGGAGATGGAGCTTCTGGGGCATAATTTCTATATGTTCCTGAACGCGGAAACCGACCAGGTGAACGTGGTGTACAAGCGCAAAGGGAATACCTACGGACTGATCGAGCCGGAGTTCTGAACATAAATTAAATGTATCCGATTCCAGAATGAGACCGGACAGGCTTTTCAGGACGAGGAAGCTTTTGCGGAGAGATCGATACGAAATGAATTTACAGTGGGGGATTGTCGAAAGACAGTCCTCCGTTTTTTGCGGCATCATGCGTCCGGATGATCCTCTGCTTTTGCTGCATCTATATGCACCTGGACGCCTTTTTTCACGACAGAGCGCTGAGATACCGCTCGCATGCCCTAATGCGCCCGCTCCCTGGCACGCTGCTGCCGCCGCTTTCTGCCGTCCCGCATCCGTCTATGTGAAAATATGCCAGTTACGGATAAGATATTTTGACTATTGCAGTGCAATATTTCTAATGATATACTGTTGATATTAAAAAATGACAAGGAGTGACTGTTATGAGCTATCAATTCTCCTACAACCCGCAGACAGCCGTGGTCGAGACCACGCAGGGCAGGATCCGCGGCTATGAGTATCGGAACCTGTCTGTTTTCAAGGGTGTTCCCTACGCGCAGGCGAAGCGTTTCCACGCGCCGGAGCCGGTCACGCCCTGGGAAGGCGTTCTGGATACCACTAGCTTCGGCTATGTATGCCCCCTGATCGATATGCCCAAACCTAACGGTGAACTTCTCGTACCCCACCGTTATTGGATCATGGACGAGAACTGTCAGAATTTAAACATCTGGACACCCGGCTGCGACGATAAGGCCCGTCCGGTCATGGTATGGCTCCACGGCGGCGGCTTTGCGGCCGGCTCCGCTATTGAGCACATTGCCTACGAAGGCGAGAATATGGCCATTCACGGCGATATGGTGGTCGTCACGATCAACCACCGTCTGAACGTACTGGGATTCTGCGACCTGTCCGCTTTCGGCGAAGAGTACGCCAATTCCGGCAACGCCGGCATGGACGACATCATCGCGGCCCTTCAGTGGATCCATGACAATATCGCCAAATTCGGCGGCGATCCCGCCAATGTGACCCTGTTCGGCCAGTCAGGCGGAGGCGCCAAGATTACGACGCTTCTGCAAATGCCGGCGGCTGACGGCCTGTTCGCCAAGGGCATCAACATGAGCGGCGTCATTGGCCCGGTGCTGGCGGACAGCAAGGGCAGCGGCGAGGAACTGGTCCGCACGATGATGAAGGAATTAAAAATCGACAGCGTCAAAGAACTGGAGACGGTTCCCTACGCAGCCTTAGCGGCAGCCTACTCGAAGGTAACGCCGGCGCTCCGCGCGGCGGGCAAGTATGTCGGCGGTTCCCCGATCCCCAACAAGTACTATGCGGGCGAGCCGATCATCAACGGTTTCCGTAAGGAGTCGTCTCAAGTACCGCTCATGGTTGGTTCCGTGTTCGGCGAGTTCACCTCCTTCGCGCCCAGCTCCATCGATATACATACGGCGACCCCGGAGGAAGGCCGCGAAGCGGTACGCGCCCTGCTTGGAAAGGAACTGGCGGCAAAGATCCTGCCCATGTTCGAGAAAGCTTATCCGGAGCGGCATCCGGCCAACCTGATGACGCTGGATTTCATTTTCCGCGCCCCGGAGCAGCAATACATCAAGATCAGAAGCGCGATGAATTCCTGCACCTACGCCTATCTGTTCAATCAGGACATGCCCATCGACGGCGGACGGACGCCGTGGCACTGCTCCGACGTACCGTTTTTCTTCCACAACACGGAGCTGGCCCCCTACACCCAGATGGAAGGCGGCCTGACCGAGAAGCTGGAAGGCGAGATCTTCGGCGCTGTGGCGGCATTTGCCCGCACCGGCGATCCGAACCACGCCGGCATCCCCCAGTGGAAGCCCAGCACGCCGGAAGAGGAATGGACCATCCTCTTTGACGCCAACACCCGCGTCGTCTGCAACCATGACCGGGAGCTGATCCCGGTGATGGCAGCGGAAGCCGGGCCGGCGTTTATGAAGAAATTCGAGGAGAATAAGGATAAAGTACAGCACTGAGATATCTGTGCGGGAGCACGGAAGGGAGAAAGAATGGGGGCGCCGCAGGCAGTTTCCAATAAGACAGTATCAAAACAATACTAATTTAGGGCAGCTGCCAGACAGGGGCGCAGCAAGGAGAACGGCCATACCCAGTTCATCGACCGGGCATGGCTGTTCTTCACTTCTTTATTCATCTTCGATCACAGCATCACTGTCGTCCATGAAAGACAACCGGACTATCCATCGGAATATGTTTCGGCTTTGCCATTATATATTAGTTTCAAATGATTCCCCGATTTTTCATTCTCCATTACATTTATGTTTTCTTTTTACATATCAAAAATCACAAATCTGCCAAATAGTAACGCAAGGTCTTCGCTGCTCCTTTTTTTGTCAAAAGGCCGTCGGCAACCATTTCACGCAGAAGCAAAATTGCTGTTGCCTGAGAAACGTGCAGAGTTTGTTCAATATCTTTTCGGACAACAAAGCCGTTTTTTCGGCATAAGCTGACAACAGCTTCGACTCGTTCTTCCTTCTTTGAGCTGCTTGTCAGCGGACGCCCGGCTTCCTCGGTTTTGCTGCCGTCCTCTTCTGCGTAGTTAAGATTAGGGAGAATGATTTTAAAGGCATTGCCTGTAGCCTCAATCGATGGCTTAATAGATGAGCCAGAGTAACTCTCATTGATCTTCAAAATGCCCGTCCCATAAGCCTCAATCAATCTCAATCGATAAAATATATTGGCAAGGTTTTGATTTCTGAGAGCAGAGACGCCCAACATGATATCGTCAAGGGACATTCCTTTGACCAGTCCCCCGATAGACACAAATTCTATACGGTCATCGAAAATGCTGATCAGCGTCGAGCCGCTGAAGGAATAATCCCGATGTACGATGGCGTTCAGCAGCGCCTCCCTCACCGCGACCACAGGATAGTCCCGACTGTCCAGCCGGTCGAGCCCCTGAAACTCCGAACGGGTACGGTTGTAACGGTCGATGTAAATAAAAGCCGACTCAAGTTGTTCCAACAGAGAACCGGATAACTCGGTGCGGTCCTTGAAAACAGTTTTTTTGCTTCCTTCAAAAACAGCTAATTTGACCGTGTGGGTGCATTGTTCAGATAATAGGAATGCCAGATTTGTAAACGTCCCGTCCTCACCGATCATGTGAAGCGTCCGCATCTGCCGAGGGCCAAGCGCCAAACCCCGCTTTTTGAAAAAAGCGGAGCAATATTCAAACGTGAGTTGCTGATTGATAGACCGCGCCGCCTCATAGCTGTCGCCACTGGTCTCCCGAATCATGTTAAGAATAGCCGCGTCAGAGGCGGGCACAGTAGATGCACTCTGACGAACATAGACCCCCTCAGGTCGGATACCCTTGTCCCGGAGGTAATATGGCCTTGCCGTGCCGCGTTGTACGGAAACTGTGACCACCGCCTTGCCGTTCATGTTGGTGTAACGGCAGTCTACAAACATCATCATATCCGGCCTTATAGCGTCGCGCAGGGCGTTGGTCACGCGAAGCATCGTGGCATCCGCATCAGGCACCCCGCAAACCGAACCGTCATCGTCTATTCCAATATAGATCGTACCTCCGTCACTGTTTGCGAAGGCCGCAGCCGTTTTTTTGATATCCTCCACATACTCCCGCTTAAGCTCGACCGTTTTGCCCTCAATAAGCATTGACGCCTTTTCGCCTCCAATCTAATCTAATCTAATCTAATCTAATCTAATCTAATCTAATCTAATAATTATTATAATCAAGTTGCATCTGCTTTGCAAGATATTTTGAAGAAATTTCTCAACTATTCTGCTATTCATAAGGGTGTGGGACTATCCCTCGGACAAAAATGACCGTTCCATCAGATCTTCCATTCTGCAGCACAGCGTCCTGCTCAGGCTCAGAAGCGTTTCCGCAGCCGTCTTATTGATATCGCGCTGTCGCTGCTCGAAGAGCTGGATCTGGCGCAGCGGAACCCCGGAATCCGCAGCCAGTTCCGATTGGGAGAAACCGCAGATTTCCCTCCGCAGGCGCAGCCTCGTTCTGGGATACGCCTCCTTCATTTTCCTCTGCATCTTCTCTGTGAACTGCAGGATATCCATCTCATGAAAGACAGGATACATGGCAATGATCTCTTCCATGGACACGATGTTTAATATTTCCATAAATGAATACCCGTTGTACCACTGGTAGAACGCTAACGCCCACCCAGCCCAATACTCCGGCCCTTTATCGATATACATGGCATCTTCCGCATCCGCGAACGGCGTATTTGTTTCCGTCAGTACCTTCCGCGCCAGTTCACAGCCATTGATTCCCGCGACATAACGAGTCAAGGAGTCTGACTCATTCTTTCACCGCAGTTTCTTTCACCACACCGGTAATGATGAAAGCAGCTATGCCGCGGTCGTTTCACTCCGCCAGGTACCTTTCCGCCGACGCCACCGCGTTGGCTCCGTCGGCTACGGCAGTCACGATCTGCCTAAGCGCCTTCGTGCGCACGTCGCCCGCGGCGAAGACGCCCGGCGCAGAAGTCTTCCCGGTCTCATCTGCCGTGATATATCCGTGGTCCATCTCCACCAGCCCCTCAAAGATCTCACTATTCGGCGTAATGCCCACGGCGATGAAGACGCCCTGCAGCGGAAGCGCCGAGACCTCACCGGTCTTTACATTCTTAACCGTCAGGCCGCTCACCTGGCCGTCGCCTTCGATCTTCTCCACGACCGTGCTCCAAAGCATCTCCACATTCGGAAGGCTTAAGAGCTTCTCCTGGAGGCTCTTCGCCCCCCGCAGCTCGTCGCGCCGGTGGATCACATAGACCTTCCGGCAGCCTCTCGCCAGGAAAATGGCGTCCTCGATGGCCACGTCGCCGCCGCCCACCACGGCCACGTCCTTATTGCGGAAGAACGCGCCGTCGCAGGTAGCGCAGTAGGAAACGCCCATACCCGCCAGTTCCTCCTCGCCCGGCACGCCCAGCTTGCGGTGAACGGCGCCGGTGGCGATGATCAGGCTCCGCGCGGCATAGGTCTCATTCTCGCATACGACCTGATAAATGGGCCGGCCGGCTGCATCCGCGGCCGGAACCTCTCCTTCGCGCAGGCATTCCACACGCTCCGCCCTGTCCGTGACAAACTTCACGCCCAGACCATCGGCGTGTTCCCGGAATTTCATACCCATATCGAAACCGTTGATACCCGGAAGCCCCGGATAGTTGTCCACCTCGTAGGTGTTCACGACCTGACCGCCGCTGACATATTCCTTCTCGATCACAAGCGCGTCCAGGCGGGCCCGCTCCGCATAGATGCCGGCCGCCAGGCCGGCGGGACCGGAACCGAGGATCAGAAGATCGTAGATTTTATCCATATGTATTCTCCTTTTGTTTTGAATTACGTCCGCATACCGTTTTCACAGTGTCTTTGCTTATGCGAATAGTATACCATCTCGACTAACGTCTCGATGGTGATTCTCGTCAAATGCCGATCGACGCAAGCGTCATCGGCACTTTCCTCGTTATTATACCATACTATCCCCATATTATCCAAACATATTTTTCTGTCCCCTTCATCCTGCATTTATTCCGGGCGTTTGACACTTCTTTTAAATACCCTAATCGCAAAAATCCTTCATCCAAGCCATTTATGGCTTATTTTTTTTG